>RCNQ01000107.1 GCA_003731675.1 Bacteroidetes/Chlorobi group bacterium ChocPot_Mid | reverse complement strand
TAATTTACAACTTTAAACAAAGCTCTTTTGTAACTTTCAAAAATATTTGTCTAATCAGAAATATTAACATCTTAAATGATTATTTGTTAATTGTTTTTTTAACTTTCTGCTTTGAACAAAAATCCTATACTCAATGCAGAAATATTTTTTTACTTAACATACAATTATTAATTTATAAGTTTGAAAATGAACTAAAAATTTTTGTTAGGTGAGAAAATGATTTTGCAAAATATAATTCCGATTATTTTTGGTGGTTTAATGTCTTTTTATGTTACAACTGTTCCTGAGGACGCTGTTAAAACAATATCTCAGACAGACATAAGAGCCACAGGAGAAGCCCCACTAAATCAGAAAGCAAGATATGAATGGGAGTTCCAAAGATTGAAAGACCCAGCTACTGGTAAAATTCCGCATGATGCTTTTCAGCAATCGTTAGCTTATGCACAAACTCTGCCAGGTTCACCTAAAAAAATCGCTGATAAAAAAGAGAGGACATTATCAGATAAATGGGATTTGAGAGGTCCAATAAATATAGGTGGTAGAACAAGAGCTTTAGCCATTGATGTTTTAAACGAGAACATATTGCTCTCAGGTGGTGTTTCAGGAGGTATGTGGCGTTCGGTTGACGGTGGAAAGAATTGGATTAAAACAACAAGACCAGACCAGTTGCAGTCCACAAGCTGTATCGCTCAGGATAAAAGAAAAGGCAAAGAAAATATCTGGTATGTCGGTACAGGTGAGTATTTTAATATTTATGGAGGTTTAAGAGGTGATGGTGTTTACAAATCAACAGACGGAGGTCAATCCTGGTTTCAGCTTGAGTCAACCCTGTCAAATTCACCAAACAGTTGGGATGCTTTCGATTATGTCTGGAACATAGTTACTGACCATACAAGAAATGATTCGGATATAGTACTAACTGCAACTGCTGTTGGTGCCATTCGTCGCTCTGCAGATGGCGGACAAACATGGAAGACTGTACTCGGTGGATTCGGAAATACATACAGCTGGTTCACTGATATTGCTATTTCACCTTCAGGAGTTTACTACGCT
Organism: Bacteroidetes/Chlorobi group bacterium ChocPot_Mid; assembly: GCA_003731675.1. GTDB lineage: Bacteria > Bacteroidota > Ignavibacteria > Kapaibacteriales > UBA2268 > ChocPot-Mid. Next base: position 2,652 of record RCNQ01000107.1, on the reverse strand, counting down.
ACTTTAAGCCAAAAAACTTTTGGTGAATCAGCTCATTCATCTGTAAAAGGTATTTACCGCTCTACAAATGGAATTAATTGGGTTAATATCACACCTGAAATAATGCCACAAAGATATAATCGGGTAGTTATTGGTATTTCACCATCTGATGAAAATCAGGTTTACTTCCTTGCAGAAACACCTGGAACAGGAAAAATGACAAGAAACTCTTATGGTGATAGTCTTTGGCATAGCATTTTTAAATATACATACATCTCAGGAGACGGAACAGCTGAAGGTGGTAAATGGGAAGACCGCTCTGTGGGATTACCTTGTCCAGCAAGAATCAGAAGCCAGTTTAATTCACAAGGTGGATATGATTTGGTAGTAGCTGTCAAACCCGATAATCCGGAAGTAGTTTTTGTTGGTGGAACAAACCTTTACCGGTCAACAGATGGTTTTCGCTCAGAAGAGAATACAACACATATCGGTGGCTATTGCTGGGACGATACATCCTGCTATGAAGTTTATACTTATACAAATCATCATGCTGACCAGCACGCAATAATCTTTTTACCGTCAGACCCAAACGTAATGTTTTCAGGTAGTGATGGTGGTGTTGCAAAAACTTTAAATAATATGCAGGAACACGTTGATTGGGAATCACTCAATCGTGGATATTATACAACACAGTTTTACACTTGTGCCATAGACCACGCAACCTCAGGAAGTAATGAAATAATTGGTGGCTTGCAGGACAATGGAACACTTTATACTAATTCGGCAAATCTGAATAAAGATTGGACAAGTCCTGCCGGTGCTGATGGGTTCCATTGTGCAATTGCTGATTTTGGCACAGCACATTATACATCGAACAATGCTTCTCAACAACCATTTATAAAAATTTGGAGAAAAAAATTAGATGAAAATGGCTACCCGACCATATCTACAAGGATAGACCCCGATGGTGTAAAGGATATGATTTGGAATACTCCATTCCGGCTTGACCCGAATGACACCCGAAGAATGTATTTGGCTGGAGGTAGGATGCTTTGGAGAAATAACAATCTTGATTTAATTCCCGTTGAAGAAAGCAAGGATTCAACTTCAATCGGCTGGGATAGCTTATCTTACACAAGGGTTGACAGCAATAATGCGGGTGCAGGAAGAGACGAGAGAATTACTGCTGTTGTAGTATCTAAAAATCCTGCAAATATAGTCTATTACGGCACATCATACGGCAGACTGTTCAGATTGGATAATGCTAATGAAGGAAATCCCATACCTTCAAATATTACTGATAACCAGTTCCCTAAATTATCTAATATCGGATGCGTTGCAGTCAATCCCCACGATGCAAACAAGCTGTTCTGCGTATTTACAAATTTCAACATAATCAGTATTTTCTATTCAGAAGATGGTGGTCAAAACTGGACAAATGTTTCAGGAAATCTCGAGCAATATCCGAGTGGTTCTGGTGCTGGTCCAGCTGTCTATTGGGTTGAAGTACTACCGGTTGGTAATGAGTACCGATATTTCGCAGGCACAAGTACAGGTATTTACTCAACATCTCATTTGGAAGGTAAATACACGGTTTGGCAGCAGGAAGCGGCTGAATCAATAGGTAATGCTATGGTCTATATGCTTGATTCCCGTCAGTCAGACAACTATCTGACTGCGGCTACATTCGGTTTAGGTATGTTTAGCGCTAATTACAATTCAACAATACCCAAACCCAATCCCCCTGTGTTGATTGAACCAAAAAATGATTCTACAGGTATCCTGGAAACAGTTGATTTAACTTGGTCAAATGTAGAAAATGCATATTATTATTATGTCCAGTTGTCAAAGAATAAGGATTTCGATAGCATTTATTATGAGCAAGATGGTTTAAACACGACTAATCTCAAGATTTATAACCTTACGCAAGGATTGGTAAAATACTATTGGCGAGTATTTGCAAGAAGTGCTGGTGGATTAAGTATCCCATCAGAAATAAGAAATTTCGAAACAGCAGTTGCTCCCCCAGAGCTAATATCTCCTCCTGCTAATGCTACCGATATTGAATTGCCTGTAACATTAAGTTGGAACGATACTTCAGGAATAAATAAAGCCGATGCTTATCATCTTCAATTAAGCGAAAATGTTATTTTCACTAAAATTTTATTGGATACTATTGTTCAGGAAAAATCTCTTGATTACTCAAACCTAAAATCTGCCCAAAGATACTATTGGCGTGTCAGCGGAATAAAAAACAATCAGGAAGGTATTGCATCTAAGCATTTCAACTTTAAAACCAAAGAAGTTGTTAGTGTCGATGATATCCTTGAAAAGAATGGTTTAACCATACTTGGAAACTTTCCTAATCCTTTTGATGAATATTCAGAATTAAAATTTTTTACCAACAAAGACAGATTAATAAAAATTAGTCTTTTCGACGCAACCGGTAGAAAAATCGTAATTCTCAAAAACGATTATTTTACTTCCGGTGAACATATTATTAGGATTAATACACGCAACTTAAGTCAGGGTGAATACTTCATTATGTTGGAAAGCGATAAATTTACTTTACAAAAGAAAATTAATGTAGTTAAATAATTTTTGTCTTTTTCTCGTCTTTAGCTATACTTTTATGTAAATTTTAAAAAATTTGAATATAAGAATGGCTAAGAA
>RCNQ01000106.1 GCA_003731675.1 Bacteroidetes/Chlorobi group bacterium ChocPot_Mid | reverse complement strand
CTTTTTTCCGAACCCTTTTCCGTCCAGCTCTACAAATACGATTACGACACACTTCGCTACAAAGATGCATTCGAGTTCGAAAAATGGATAGTCGAGCAATTCGAGGGCATAGCAAACATAAAGCAAAGAAACGATTTCGGTATGGACGGCAAACGACGTGACGGCACACCAATTCAGGTCAAGCGTTCCGACAACATCGGCAGAAACGTAATAGACAATTTTCAATCTGCCTGCAAAAGATACGACAGCAATCTTTTCGAGAAAAACAAAAAAGCCGGAAATCCCGTTGGCTATATCATCGCATTCAGTTTCGGCAAAGGAGCAGTTCAAGAAGTTGCACGTTTGCACAACGAAGAAAACATAATAATCAAACTGGTAACAGTCGAAGAAATAGTTCCGATAGCCAAAAAACCAAAGCTAACCGTTACACTCAAAGACCTCGGCACCGTCCCGGGCAAAGCAAAAACACAACTCCGTGAAATCGAATTCACAGCGACTGCCGAAAGCGAATCCGGCATAGAATTCTACTCATGGGACTTTGACTACAACGACGAAGAAAAGAAATTCAACGCATCCATCATGCTCGACAAAGACGGCATACAAACCCACAAATTCGAACCCGGACAGCACACAATAGCCATCAAAGCCATTGACAACGAGGGCTTAGAAGCAATCGAAGTAGTAAGAGTAAAGGTGAATGGAGAAGTGGAGAGAGAGTAATGGTGAAAGAAATCTTTGTAAAATATGATTCAATAGATATAAAAAGAAACGCTTCCGAATTCAATCCGAAAGCGTCGGACTAAGGATTCTATCCTTAGCGTTGTAAAATTTTATTCAAATATAATTTATTTTTTAATACGAGTCAAGAAAAATTTTATTTTATATGGAAAAAAGAGTAATTACTTATATTGACGGCTTCAATTTATATTTTGGCTTGAAATCAAAAGGTTGGAGAAAATACTATTGGTTGAATCTTTATGAATTATCTAAAAAGCTAATAAAGCAAGAACAATCACTTGTCAAGGTTAAATATTTTACAGCCAGAATTGAAATGCCAGATGATAAGAGGAAAAGACAGCTTCAATTTTTAGAAGCTCTTGAAACATTAAAGCAAATAGATTTGTTTTACGGAAAATATCTTTCAACTACAATGATATGCCGAAATTGTGGCTCAAGATGGCTAAAATCTAATGAAAAAGAAACCGATGTAAATATAGCTATTGAGATATTAACCGATGCGATTCAGGATAATTTTGATACTGCTCTCATTATATCGGGTGATAGTGATTTATCCCCAGCTATAAGAAGAACAAAACAATTGTTTCCTGATAAGAGGATTATATCAGTATTCCCACCCAACAGAGTATCCAACGAATTACAAAATGTTGTTGATGGGTATTTTGTATTATCGGAAAATAAAATAAAAAGCAGTTTGTTTCCGGATAAAATAATTAAACCTGATGGATTCATACTACATAAACCAATTGAATGGAACTAATATTCCCATCTCTGACAGTTGTTACAACTGACAGCAAAAAACTCTGTACCACTTCTTCCCGTTCTGTCAGCCGTTCCAACTGACAGCAAAAAATCAATTGTCACTATCTTCAGATAGTGGTCAAGAATTCCCGTAAGTCCCCGGACTTCTGTCCAAAAATCATATTAATCATAAAAATCACAAAAATCAAAGTTCAGACAAAAAAAATTTCCCGTTCTGACTTTGTTCCAACTGACAGCAAAAACTCAATGTAGCTCTATGTCTTCTCTGTGACCTCTGTGGTTACTGCCTTTTCACGTTCTCACATCTTCACTTATTCTTTATTAACCGAAAACGAAATAAAAATAAAATAAAAACCATTTTTATTTAATATAAAATCACTTTTTTTGTGGTTCATTTCCAATCCCCTAATTTCGCACAGTTAGTTCTTTGAATATCTTTCATTTTGAGTCTGTCCAAGGATGAACAATGAAAAAATTCCCCTCTTGAGAGGGGTTGGGGTGTGTTCTTTGAAAATTACAGGTTTACCAAAAATGTCATCATAAAAAAATCAAAAATCAGGGTGACAACGATGCCATTTTTTGAAAAGACATCAGCAAGTTTCTTAAAATATTAGACTTATATAGAAATTGAATTGACATAATGCAATGACTCCCTTAGCCATGTTGTCATCAACTCCACATTCAGTACTTCAATTTTCCTGACCTCCAAATAATCCTAATCTCCCTGTCCAGAGAAAAAATTTGTGAATTATTTTTCACAGTGTAATCCTGACACTTTTGCAATATCTGACACTATTATGAGTTACTGACAATATGACATAAAAAAACCCGTAATCATACGGGCTTTTTTACTTACGATATTAAAATTAAATTGCTTAATTCTCAGAAAGTGAAGAATAAATATCTTTCAATCTCTTGCGTAAGTGCAATACTGCATAACGTTTACGTGCTAACAAAGTATTAATGTTCACCCCTGTATCCTCAGACATCTCTCTGAAAGATACACCCTCAAATTCATTCTTTACAAAAACATCTCTTTGTTCCTCAGGCAACTCCTGCAATCCATCTTGCACAGATTCCCAAATAGTCTTTCTCAAATGGTCTAATTCAGGGCTTGTTGAGTAATCACCAATGAAATTCTCAAAAGTATCAATCCCATCATCAGTCTGACTTGGAGTCTGCATATCAGAAAAAGTTTCTGCTCTCTTTTTTCTGTAAGAGTCAATAATTCTGTTCCTAACAGCAGTAAATACCCATGAAGCAATGTTCTCAATTGGTTTTTCAACATTTCTTGAAGCGGCTAATACGTTTGTAAATACATCCTGTAAAATATCTTCGGCTTCTTCCTGTGAGCGAACTCTCTGACGGATAAAGCCTAAGAATTTTTTCCTATCAGTTTTGAATAAATTTTCTATCTGATTTGCCAAATCTATAGAATACCTGTTTTTGGGATTTGATTTTTTACTCTTCATCAAACCAGTACTCTTAACTTTATTTGTGACTTTAGTAACCGGAGCTACCTGAGCTTTAGTAGTTCTCATTATGTTATCCTTTCAATATTTTAATAAATCTAATTAAATCAATGAGTAAAAAATGCTCATAAAACTCCGTTCAGATTAATAACTTTATATTTTAAAAAACTTTTTTTCATTTTGTACATTTCCCTTTATATATAGACACAAAAAGTCCAAAAAGGTTTCAAAAAAACTTCATTTTTTTTAAATTAATTTAAATATTAGTTTAAACTAACATTTTTACAATTACAAAAATACACAATAAAAAAATTGTGCCAAAAAATTATTTTCAGAAAATTTTATTGAAAATTTTATCAATAATACCTTCATCTGCTATGTTCGGCAAAGTAATCTTCATGTCCGGATTCAAATCCATTGCTCTCTTAATAGCAGTAATTGCCTCATTATTTCTTGCCCAGCTACGTCGTGCTATACCATTGTTAACATCCCAAAAAAGCATAGACTTAAGACGTCTATCCGAATCATCTGAACCATCAAGAACCATTCCAAAACCGCCGTTGATAACTTCACCCCATCCAACACCACCTCCGTTATGAAGCGATACCCATGTAGCTCCACGGAAGGAATCACCTATGACATTTTGGACTGACATATCGGCAGTAAATGCTGAACCATCGTAAATATTGGCAGTTTCCCTGTACGGTGAGTCAGTACCACTTGTGTCATGATGGTCTCTTCCAAGTACAATCGGAGCAGATATATGTCCTGATTTTATTG
>RCNQ01000105.1 GCA_003731675.1 Bacteroidetes/Chlorobi group bacterium ChocPot_Mid | reverse complement strand
ATGAAATAATTCTAATCAGAATCCGAAAATATTAGTGAAAATCAATTTTGCTTGTCAAATGTTTCTATGTGATTCTTCAAAGTCTCGATTATTTCTTCATCTCCTGTGGCAGGAAGCAATAGTCTTATAGTTTTATTACTTACAGAACCTTTCATAGTAAACTTCCCTCTGACAATTACCCTGAAAAAAGGTTTCTTCAGCTCCTCATCAAAAATCAATTTTCCCATTTTCCCCAAATGCAGTACAAATTCTTTGGTGATTTTGTTATCAAACATTATATCCTTAACATTTGCTCCCTCAAGGCAACCTTCTATTTTCTTCTGCTTGATTATTTTCATAAAACTTTTATTATTTGAGATACTTCAAAACTAATTTAAAATTTTCTTCAGACACCTGATGCCCAAATGGTAGTTCAACAATTTCAATATTCTGGAATTGATTTTCCTCGACAAATCTTTTTGTCATTTTTGGGTCAACTACATCATCATAAATTCCGAGTATAATTGTCTTTCTTGTATCCGAGTATGACTTAATTACAGGAACATCAAGACTTTTGTAAGATAATGCAGGATTGAACAATACTCCTGGAATTTTACAAAATTCTGACAGATAAAATCCCATATACCCACCGAAAGAACTTCCTACTATACGAGTAATTCTCTCAATGGTTATTGCATCAGACAGTTCATTGAACAATGTAATGTCTCCAATAAAAGCTCTGTAATTTATTCTTGGCGCCATCACATTCCCCGCTTTTTCCAAAATTGATACTTTCTCAGGTTTTGGTATTGCGTCTAATCCATGCAGATACAAAATTTTTTTCATTACTCTAAATTATATTTGTTTACAATATAATAAAAGAAGCTCATATTCAATAAATATTTTGAACATGAGCTTATTTTGACTAATTAAAGATATTAGCGACTTTATCTCATTATGTAAATCTTCTCTCTAACAATCTGTGTTGGTGTTTGCAAAATGATAAAGTAAACACCATTACCGAGATTAGTACCGTTAAGATTAACATCTGCCTGACCCGGTTCATGTATTCCATTATATAAGTCATACACATGATTACCCAACATATCTGATACCCACATTTTTGTATAACCCCTTTCATAAGTTTGATAAGTAATATTAATCATACCATCTGTTGGATTAGGGTTCATTGATAATATCGCAGGTCCCGGATTGGCATAAAAATATCTTGTCTGATCATTTTCACCATCTTTGCACAATCCTAATGCTGTGAATTTGCCATGAACAGGAGTTAATGTGCCTCCTCTTGCAGTCAGTTCCTCAATAAATAAAGTTGTGGTGTCACTTGTTCCTATCATAGTGTGGAACAAAAGTTCTCCAAGAACATCACCTGACTGAGGTTTGATTGGAAGCTCGTAAGTAACAGTCCATTTACCCTTATCAAAACTCTTTGATTTCAATATTGGAGCTTTATTTATCGGTTCAAGCATTGTTCCGTTGAAACTTACCTTCATAGTAATTTTATCATTATTATCCCCTGGTAATGCACTTCCATTAAATCTTACCTTGATTTTAACATCATTTCCTGCAAGTGCTGCAACTGAATCAATGATAACTTCTGCACGTGCCTGAGATAATGTAAATAATCCATCATTAGTGAAGAATCCTGCACCACCGTTGCCAGTTACATTTAGTATTTCCAAAGGTGTACTTTCTACAGTTCCGGTTTTCCTGATTGTGAATTTCAGTGTCTCAAGAACCTGTTGTGTGTTAATTGGTTGAACTGTCTTGTCCGTTAAATTAATAATTTTGAAAGTCCCTACATCATTTGTGACATTAAATCCGGGCTTAGCTTCGAGTAAAGAGCCATCGTATCTAATCTGTGCACTAACTTTAGTAGTGTTTGACTTATCGAAATTAACACCGTTTCTCAAGTAAATAGGGATATCTATCGGGTCACCGTCATAGCCAGTATATTCGTCTATTTCTACATAAACTGTTGCTGAGCCGGGAAGTCCCTGCATTTTCGCTGAAGAATCAAAATTGCAGGTAGTACCTGAGATTTGCAAACAAGTATCTATCTTACCGCTATCTCCTGATTGAGGATTATAGGTTACTTTGAATGAGATTGTTCCTTTCGCAGGAATGGTTGTTGGCAATTGAGGATTTATATTAGACACAGTAAATCTGAGATTATCACAAGGTGTAATAGAAGTTAATCTCAATGGACTGTTTGATTCATTTGTCAAAATAAAATCTTTTGGATCAGTATTACCAATTGTAGCAGTAAAAGTCAAAGCTTGATTTAAAGAAATTTTAGGAGCTACACCCATCGCTGTCAAAGCAACGGTTTTCGTTAAGCTACATTCAGTATTTGTTATTGTCAGATTTGCATTAAAAGGACCATCAGATGATGGATTGCAAGTAACATCTACTGTCTGATTTCCACCTGGATTAACTGTATAAGTTGTATTACCAGGTTGATAAGGAGCTGTTGCATTCGCTGTTACATTGAGTGGTACATTTCCAGTATTTGTTAAAGTAAGTTGCATTGTCTTTGGAGAACCTACGCAAACTTCACCAAAATCAAGTGTAGATGCAATATTAAAATCAATATTCCTTGTTGGTCCAACAAGAGGAATATCATAAGTAGGATTATCTGCATTGCTTATTACTCTCAAAGTCCCTGTATAATTAGCATTTTGCTTTGGTGGATTTGTTGGATGAAACTCAATATATACCGGCACTATTGCACCGCTGGCAAGTGATGTTGGAAAAGTAAAGCCACTTTTCAAACTAAAATTATCACTGTTCGGTAAAAAACTGTGACCAGTGATATTTATTGTCTCTACACCGGAATTCTCAAGCATTATAGTATCTATAACTGTTGGATTTAAGCAACTTGCTGAGTCCACATTCACAAAATTGTGTGTTACAGTTTTTCCTCCAATTCCGTTGCCAGTGATATTGCCTGTAAATTTTTGGTTTGTGTTGTAATTAGTTTGTATCTCAATCTTGGCTGATTTGGTCCCTGCCGGTTCAGTCGGTATGAACTTAAACTTCATCTGCAAACAATCACCAGGATTTAGTGTCGTTGGTGATGTAGGTTCAAGAACAATAAAATTCGACGCATCTGTCCCTGTTATTCTTGGTTGTCCGGTTACCTGAATTGGCTGGCAAGTTTTATTGCAAAAAACAGCTGAGAAAGTCGAATCAAGTGATTTTCCAATCCCGACATTTCCCATATTTATATTTTCTACAAAAGGTGTCATTTCTGCTTTCACATTGAATTGCTTACCCTCACAAGCGAAACCTGTGAATTCAATTAATCCGCTCGAACAAGTAGAATCAGATGGACGATATCTTACGACAATTTTATAACTCGAATCCTTATCAATTGTTATAGGTGGAGGTCCTTTGGGTCCCCAGTCAACAACAGAAAAATCACTGCTCAAGCCGTTGTCAATCAGATAATCAATACCATTAATCACAACGTAATTCCGTTCGGCTTTTAATGTCAATGTCATCGTGGCAGAATTATTTGCCGGAACAGGTGCTACATTATTGAACGTAACATTTTGTGGTGTAACAACAAGTTTTGGTAATCTCCCGGGAGATACAGTAAAATTAGAGACTCCAACCAAATTCCCGTGATTTGGAAAAGTAAATGTTGCACTTCCACTTTCACAACCACCTTCCCATGCTACATAGCAGGGAGGAGGGTCTCCCAAAGTTCCAGCTTCAACTAAAATATCCTGATAAATATTTTTCAAATCCTGGGCGCTGTTTACACCCATCCAGATATTAGGTGTGTTATCGTTGGAAGCTTTTCCGATATAAGACAATGTTTGTAAATGCCCCAGGTTCTCGGGTGTAATTGTTTCTGTACCAAATTGGATAACATAAATTGTAACATTTCTCTGATTAGCAAGCATTTGAACTTCGTCAATATTAAACCTTCCTCCATTTATTGGTCCGCCATATTCAGATAAGTGGTTTCCATCAGTCAAGAAAATAATAACTGGTTTATACTTCGCTTTGTCTGGTCTGCACCAATAAAGACCACTGTATTGCTTAATAAATGTATCAAATCTTTTGTACAAAAATGCAGCATTGTAATTTGTACCGTTACAATTTGTAGGCATTTTATTTATGGCAAGGAGTAAAGAATCTTTATCTGATGTGAATGTACGAATCGGTTCATCAGGATTATCCAAACTGGCTACAGCATCGCCACAAAATGCAGTAATAGCTGTTTCGGTTCTTTTGGGGTCAAAGCTTTTTGCCCATTCCTTCAAAACGTCTTTTGCAACGTCAATTTTTTTGGCTCCACCAGGAAGAGGATCATTCATTGATTCTGAGATATCAACAATAAGCACTGCTGAGAAAGTTGTCAAAGTTTGCTCAGGACAATCAATATCAGCAAGAACATTTCTACGGACTTTTTTGCCACCTTCCATTTCCTCTACTATAACGTCAGTCTTTTTAATTGGTTTCAAAATATCGCTGTTTCTAATTTCATTTCCAGCCGCATCCTTGAGTCTGAAACCGGTGGTCATATAAGGAAACCTCGATGGCTCAGTATATTTCATCTCCAGAGTTTGTCCGAATACATCCTCATATACCAGCGATAGTATAAATACAACCGCAAATATAATTATCTTTTTCATTTTATCTCTCCATTAATATTTATATTTCATTATATTCTCATTTATGTTCTCAATGGTTAATTACCAAAGGAATTATTTTTATAACATTTTCTGTTTTGCAAAAGACTAAATAATACCCAGTAACCAGATTAGTTGCATCAAATGATACTCTACTTTTTGCATTATTAAAACTATGATTTTTTATTTCGTTTCCCATTAAATCGAATATACCAACCTGCAATTTTCCTTTAAAGCTTTGTGGCAAAATCATTTCGAACACATCATCTGCAGGATTTGGTATTATAGCAAAATTGCCAACGTTAATCCCTGTCAATTCCTCCACATCAGCAACAGGAGTTGCTATCACAGTAATTGTATTGTCATTGCAGGCAGTACTATTGATTTTAATTTTTGCAGAAGTTGGATTTTCATCTTTAGCA
>RCNQ01000104.1 GCA_003731675.1 Bacteroidetes/Chlorobi group bacterium ChocPot_Mid | reverse complement strand
TAGAATATTTCCTGTTACTAACCTGGTTAAATGTTACAATTAATTTACAATCTCTTTCATCTACTTTACTTATAATTTCATATTGCTGATCACTGACATTAAATGAACCCAAAGAAATATTTGTTACAAATGAAAATTTGCCCGGTGCATTACTTTCGATAATCCATCTTTGCCAGGTTGGTGATGAAATATCTCTAAATGGGACATCATCATAAAATCTTATATTACCTTTAAATTCACCAATTACCGAATAAGTCATTGTATAAGGTATCTTAACGAAATCATCGATATTTTTTGTTATACCTCCAAGAGAAACTTGAAATTCAGAAGAAACAGATGTATCTACGATGAAGGGAATGACTTTATCTTCATTTTTACCGATTTCGTAATAAAAACCTTTACTTTTTTTACCATCATCCGTTACAACTACATCTCCACTAGTTGCATATTGGGGTATTGTACATTTTATTAAAGTATCGTTCCAATCATAATAAGATCGAACTTCTTTTCCGTTAAATGTAACAGAAGAATTTTTCAGACTGTTACCAAAATTATAGCCTCTTATTGTAACAATATCACCTGGATTTGCATTAAGAGGCAAAATTGAAGTGATTACAGGAGTAATGGTAACTTTGAAATCCATTAAATTAATTGTTTTATTAGTTGGTTGATCCCAATCAATATTTAATGGAAAATCTGAAGAATCAAGATATCTGTTACCGTCATAACTATAAAATACCCTTATTATTGAAGATCCAGGATATATTCTGTATAATCTAAAAATTCCATCCTTCCCAGTATAGGGACTCATAAAAGTCCTATATTCTTCAATCACATTACTACCACCAACCTGACAAATATTTTGAACAGCACATCTTTCAACAGGATTATTATTTTGATTAACTATTCTTCCACTTCCATTGTATGACCAGCCAAGAGGTTCAAGCATAGCTGGTAATTTAAATTTTTGGTCAGCTCCAAGTCCGTCTAAAAATTCTTGGATTTGCATTCTTGATTCATTTATTGTCCGTGGTCCTCTTAATATCAATTTTATTACATCATAAATAGTTGCATTGACTACAGGAACTTTACTCTTAGATTTACTCTTAGATTTATTATCAAAACAAAATATTTCATTCTGAGTTCTCATTAATGCAACCCATAGGGTTGTAGGAAAACTTTCATATGATGGGTAATCATAAAATTGTGGGTCTGAATTAATAAGGTCAGCCATATTATTAAAATTACGTACATTTGACAAATCGTAATTTGCTGATGCTGTTGAATTAAAATATCCAGTGGCTAAGTATTCAGAAAAGTACGCATAATCCTCAAGTAAACCGTCAGAACGTTCACCATAATGACCTGGTTGATGTTCTCTACCTGTTCGGAACATGGTTTGTAACTCATCATATCTATCAAACCCTAAAAGTACATGAGTCATATAATGCCCAACCTCATGAGCTATTACGGATATATCAGCGTTTGACCTTAAATAAAAGTTTGCATTGTTCCACAATATACTATTACCACCACTATAACAACAAGCATCAGCTAAGCTTACTGAATAAGCTAAAGTACTTCTTATGTTTCGTCTTGCAATTTGTGCAATATCTTCTGGTAAATATTTTAACCAAATTTCAATTATTTGTTCAATGATGTTTCTTAATTCAGTAATACTTTTTTTATCAGGTATTTCTGAAACTGCGAAATAATTTGCCGAAGGTGGTTTATATGCAAGAATATTTTTTATATTTTTTTTAGGTTTCTGTGCATTTACAGAAAAAACTAGGCTATCTCCCTTAATAACATATTCTGTTACTGGCCACCATCCTAGTGGCTTTTTACCAACTTCAATCTCACCAGAGTTTAAACGATATGAATAAAGCATATTGTATGCATTTGAATCATATGGCAAATAAACCTCAATTTCTTCTTCACCTGAATATTCCATATAAAAAAGTCCCTTTTTACCAATATTGAATTCAGGACCAGAATTTATTTTCGCAATTTTTAACTCACCACTACCTCCTTCGGGGAAAACGAGTTTTACATTAATATTGGGATCGTAGATTTCAATTTTTCGGTTACCTGTGATCTGATAGGTTGTTTTCTCACCCACATTCCATGATATTCCTTGATCCGGTAACACGGGATTATCATCTTTGGTACATCCGTAACATAATAGTGTCAAAACGACTGCAAACACAAATTGAAAAAAATAATTTTTCATAAGATCCTCCTTATTGAAATGTTGATTTAGTAATTTGGTATCTATATAAAATAAATATTTTCGAATTGAACGAATTATTGTAGTTATATTTTGAATAAAAATCCATACAAAATATTTTACATTTTTAAAAAAACTTTACTAATTTAATATGAAAAAAATTAATTTCAAAAATCTTTTTCATAATAGTTTTAGAAAAAAAAGAAGGAAAATATTTAAAAATAGATCATTGATTATTCTTATACAACCCCAGTTTAATCTTTCTACTTTAAGCTCTAGCTTTTTACTAACTCTAATTTATAATAAATGCTAACACAATAAAGGGGTAATAAAACTACATCCTCTCAGGTGCTGAAATCCCCAAAATAGTTAGCCCGTTTTTCAAAGCAGTTCTCGTTACTTCTGCAAGTTTAAATCTTGCCTGCATTAGTTCTTCCTCGACTCCAATTATCCTGCAATCATGATAAAATGAGTGAAAAGCTGAAGCAAGTATGTGCAGATATTCACATAAAATTTGCGGTTCACATGCTAATGCTGCTGATTTAACGACATCTGTGAATCTCATCAATTCCTTGATTAAATTTATTTCCTGATTTTCTTTGAGTAAATCATAATTGACATGTTCTTTAATGCTTATCCCTTTTTCTTTTGCATTATCAAAAATAGAACAAATCCGTGCATGAGCATATTGCAAATAGAACACAGGGTTTTTATCGCTTTGTTCTTTGGCTAAACCTAAGTCGAATTCCAAATGTGTTGTTGAATTTCTCATTATGAAGAAATAACGTGCTACATCGTTACCCACTTCATCAAGTAAATCATCGAGTGTATAGCTCTTGCCTGTACGCTTGGACATTTTAACCTGCTCACCGTTTTCGGTCAAAGTTATAAACTGATATATTATCACCCGAATTTTACTTTTATCGTAACCTAACGCTTCTACTCCAGCCAGAACATCAGGAACTGTAGCGATATGGTCAGAACCAAAAACATCAACAATTAAATCGAAGCCTCTCTCAAACTTTTCTCTGTGATAAGCAATGTCTGGTAAACGATATGTTGGTTCTCCTGTTGATTTTACGATTACTCTGTCATCATTCAATCCCATTTTACTCAATGCCAGCCACATTGCACCATCTTTTTCATAAGCAAGTCCCTTTTGCATGAAATCCTGAATAACTTTTTCGACTTTTCCTTCTTCATATAATGTTGATTCATTGTAAAATACATCCTGATGAATTCCCATTCGGAACAAGGTCTTTTTAATTTCTTTAAAGCACCATTCCTCTCCAAATTTTCTAATATTTCTTAAATCTGCTTCTGAACCTGAAATATATAGTTCTCCTACTTTATCAATTAGTTCATCGGCAATTTCATAAATATAATCTCCAGGATAGCCATGTTCGGGAAA
>RCNQ01000009.1 GCA_003731675.1 Bacteroidetes/Chlorobi group bacterium ChocPot_Mid | reverse complement strand
ATACGTTTTCTCCATCTGCTTCAACTAATTCTTGATAATCATAATTTGTTATTTTTACATTATTAAGAAGTTTAGCAAAATTAACAAGTCTTTGGATACTGCTTTCTGTAAAACGACCTTTAAATGCTGCTTCACTAAAGCCACCGCTTAGACTTGTTCCAGAGAAAGTAATTCTGTTAAAAATAAAAAATGCAGCTGCTCTTTCTAAGTCATTAAAATCTTGCATGTTTTCATTCAGGAATTTATGTAAATCCTTTCCTACTGTGAAAATCTTTCTCCACTCATATATTTTCTTAATAAGTTCATCTACATTTGATTGAGATATTTGCCAAAATTTGAATAATTCAAAATATAAATCATTTACCCAATAAATCTTATTTGGAAATCTTTGTTTAACATTCAAAAATACTGAACCACCTCCCAAAAAAGGTTCTCTGAATTCATCAAATTTGGGTAATAAGGTGGCTATCAAATCAACAGCACGGCTTTTACCACCTGGATATCTTAGAGGACTTTTAATCATTTAATACCTCCAAGTCGCACAATAAAATGATTGTGATTTGCTTCCTTGAATAATGTATCAATAATATTAACATGAATTCTGCTAAGATTGTTTTTATTATAAAAGTTATTTATAACACTATTGGAATCTTTTGATGTTATTTTATCTTTCAATTTTTTCATAACTCTTCTTTGCGTTTTTAACAATATCTGTTAAGTTTTCTGTTAGTTCATTTAGATTCCAATGCAATGCAGAACTGTGAAAATTTTCAATATCTTTTATTTTCTTTATTACAAAATTGTTATTAAATTTCTGATTAGTTATTTTATTTCGTTTTTTTTCAGCTGTTTCGTAATATGCGAGGATAACGAATACGTCAAGCAAAGACATTAATGAAACGGTATCCCAATTTAAATAATCGCGTTCACCAATGGCACCTTCATCTTTGACTACAGGAATTATTGTGATCTTTTTTGGATATTTCAGCGTATTGTAAACTCTTTCGTATGGATAAGAACGAGTTCTTTTTGGAGAAACCCATCTTGATATTGCAAAAATCTTTTTATTGTCATGAATCAATGAGGATGTAGGTGAAGAATTAATATTAAAATCTTTTAAATTGATTTCAATTAATTCCTTTCCTAAATAAGGCTTATATTCTATTTTTTTAATTTTACCTATAATATTCATTTTTTAAAATTAAATTGTTGATCTCTTCAAAAATAATAAATTTTAATTCGTAATTCGTAATTCGTAATTGTTAATTAGTAATTAACTACTTCCAATACTGTCTGTCTAAGCTTCTGTATTCCGGTTTTAAACAAAATCGAACTCTTTGAGCCGTTTATAAGCTACTTTGATGTGATGCGGTTTCATTAAATCTCTTTTTCTTTGAGTCCAAGAGCCTATTTCATTTTCTATGTCTGTTACATCTTGAATGCTTTTATTTTGTACAATAAAATCTACTGTAGCTAATAATTCCAATCCAAAAGGAGATTCAAAACCTTCAATAAGATTAAGTAATCTATTTGTTCTCTCTTTTTGCTCTTCTGTTAACTTATCATTAAAATAATTTTCAACTTTATCAAACCTTTTTAAATTGATTTCAATAACTGTTCCTGGGGAGTTGTCATTTTGATCATAAGAAATAAAGGAATTATTTAATAATTTTAAAAGATGGTTTAGATTGTTTGAGTATGGTCCATAAGTGCCTGGTACAAAACTTAATTTCAATGGTTCACCCAAGCGTTGTATGAGATAGGCGATTTTTTGAGCAACTAAAAGGTTTATTCTATAACCTAAAATTTGATAATGTTTGAGTACATATAAGAATATAGCTCTGGCTGTTGTTAATTCAACTGTTTTCGGTTTAATTGAAATCTGGTCATTATATCCTGGTTCAAAAATTGTGATTTCTATATCGCTTTCAATGTCCGATAAATATGTTTCTAATAATTTTTTAACTCTATGCCAATCTAATCTCCCATTTCCTGAACCAAGAGGAGGAATTGCAATTGATTTGATGTTATATTCTTTGATAATTCTTAGCAAATCTTTTAAACCATCCTCAATATATTTGTATTTTGAAGGATATCGCCAATGAATTTTTGTAGGAAAGTTGATAATATATTTTGGAAACATTTCACCTGTTTCGGTTATTAAAAGTTTTCCGATTTCAACTTTTCCTTCTTTGCAAGCTTTTTCATATATTGTAAAATTTTTAGGAAAAGCCAATTTAAAAGCCAAAGCAATTCCTTTACCCATTACTCCTTGAGTATTAACAGTATTGACTATTGCCTCTACTTGACTTTTAACAATATTTCCGGTTGTAAACTTTAGCATATTAATAATACCAATCCTTTCTTACATTACATACAAAGTTAAGATTTTTTTTGCTAATTTTTTTAATAATTTCAAGTCTTACTTCTTCAGAATAACATCCGAGACCTATTATGCATTGTATTGGTAATTCAGAAAATACTAATAACTCTGCCTGTTTTCTTCTTTTTATATCAGGGTCTTCTTCGGTTTCGTACCAAAATTCAGAATTAACTGCTTTGAAGTCTATTTCTTTTAATCCACTATCATTATTATAACATTCTGAAAGATGATTGTATCCGTGACCATCAAAAAAAACAAATTGTTTACCACAATCTTTGACGTTTGAGAAAGAAGTTATTATGTAAATTATATCATCTTGAGGTCTTTGAATTACTCCATTATATCCTTTCCAGATATTGTAAAGCATTGGTGAACGAGGACCAAAATAAAAAGAAACATAGTCATTAAAAGAGCCATAAGGGGATAAATATATTTGCTTATTACTTCTGCTTTGAATAAGTATTGAATCACCTATATTTATATAATTTGGATCTTTTTCTGGATGATTTGGACAAGTTAATTTTCCAATATCAAAAATATAATCCAAATTTTTAATATGAGTTATTCTATATAATAATATTTTATTTAAGTCCATAAAGATATTTCCATTATCCATTAATAAACTACTTCCAATACTGTCTGTCTAAGCTTCTGTACTGTATTGCTTCGCTTATGTGCTCGACTTTTATTTCCTCCGAATTTGATAAATCGGCTATGGTTCGTGCGACTTTTTGAATGCGGTCATAAGCACGTGCTGATAGCCCCAGCTTGTTCATTGCCATTTCCAATAACGCCTTTGATGCTGAATCCAATGTGCAATACTTCCGAATATCTTTTGAGCCCATGTCTGCATTCTTGAATACTTTTTTGCTTTTTTTGAATCTTTCGGCTTGTATGTTTCTTGCTTCTAAAACTCGCTGTCTGACAACTTCTGAGCTCTCCCCTGTCCGCTCCGAGCTTAGCTCTTGATAAGGGATTGATGGGACTTCAACTTGTATGTCAATCCTGTCGAGTAGTGGACCGGAGATTTTGCTAAGATATTTTTGTATTTGTGCAGGCGAGCAGGTGCATTGCTTTTTGGGATTACCGAAGTTTCCGCATGGGCATGGGTTCATTGAGCATACCAGCATGAAATTTGCAGGGTATTCGACTATCACTCTTGTTCTTGAGATTGTTATTGCTTTTTCTTCCAGTGGTTGGCGAAGGACTTCGAGAACATTCCTTGCAAATTCGGGTAGTTCGTCTAAGAACAAGACGCCGTGATGTGCAAGCGAAATTTCTCCGGGTCGTATCTTCGACATACCACCTCCCACAAGTGCCGCATCAGATATTGTATGATGAGGTGAGCGGAAAGGTCTCACTGTTAGTAAAGCTTCATTAACAGGGAGCATTCCCGCTACTGAATGAATTTTTGTTGTTTCGAGCGATTCAGCAACAGTTAAAG
>RCNQ01000103.1 GCA_003731675.1 Bacteroidetes/Chlorobi group bacterium ChocPot_Mid | reverse complement strand
TGTTCGACCAAGACAGTCGGTACTCGACTTTTTGCGGAATTTTAAAGGAAACTGAATGCATCTTAATGAAAACTTACAATCAGTCATCTTAATGGCAAGAATTTTATTCATATTAATTTGTTACAAAAATGAACGATAACAATAAAATAGTAAAAAATTTAAAAATTGGAAAATATATAATAATGCTTACTAATTTTGTAGCGGCTATTATATTTTTTCTTGTGTATTTGTCTTTAAAGAATATCGCTGTGCTGATAGTAGTGATATTATTAATTCTCGTTTCGGTATTTATTTTTGTATATTTTTCGAAAATCGAACAAAAATATACACCGAAAAATCCTGATGATTTTATAAATTGATAATAAATATAAAGGTAATAGATGTTTGATGATTTTATTGTACCCTGCTTAAGAGAAGATATTGAAATTGATATTATAACAGATAACAATGAAGAGCTTGCTGTCTTAACTGATAAAAAAGGATACGCACAACAACCCGTGGTTATACCAAGTTATTTCCTGAAAATTATTGAACTTATTGATGGACAGCATACATTCAGCGAACTCCTCAAAGCTATCAAAGCTCATCTGAAATTCGAAATTGAACCCAGCATACTTATTGATATCTTAAAGGAATTTAACAACAGATGTTATCTCGAAAGTTCGAATTATTATTTCACAAAATATCAATTAGATTACTACAAATCATTGCCAATCAGACCGGCTGTGTGTAAGGGTATGACTTATCCTGAACAAGCAGTAGAACTTGAGCTGGAACTTAATAAAATCTTGTCTGAATGTGAAGTCCAAAAGACTAAGGAAAATACTAATTTTGTTATTGTACCTCATATTGACTTTAGCATTGGCAAAATTGCTCACGAAGTTTATGCACCTGCATATCAATTGATAAAAAATTCCGATGCTGACCTTTATGTTATCTTTGGTACCTCTCACTATGGGAATTCTGATTTATTTATGTTGTCGGAAAAGGACTTTGAAACTCCTTTGGGAATTGCGATGACCGATAAAGAAATAATTAACGATTTGCAAAAAATCTTAGGTGAAAAACTGACTATTGACGAATTGGCTCACAGGTATGAACATTCAATTGAGTTACAAATCATATTGTTGCAATACATTAACAAAGGAAAGGATTTCAAAATACTACCTGTCCTAACCGGGTCTTTTCATAATTTTGTGTATAAGAGATTACAACCGAACAAAGATGATTCATTTTTTAATTTTATATTAAGTCTAAATGAAGCAATCAAATCGAGAAATAAAAAGCCAATGTTCATAGCAAGTGCAGACTTTGCTCATATTGGCAGGAAGTTTCAGGATAATTTTGATGCAGAACCTGCATTGGAACAGCTCAAACTCGAAGATGCAAATTTGATTGACCAGATTGTCAAAGGTGATTCAGAAGCTTTTTTCAATGCAGTTGCCATCGAAAATGACAAACGAAGAATTTGTGGTCTTGCACCTATTTATTCACTTCTTGAAACACAAAAACTATATCTCAACAATGAGAAACTTCAAGGCAAAGTTTTGAAATACAACCAATGGAATGAAGTTGAAACCCGTTCGGCTGTCTCATTTGCAAGTATTGCCTTTATTTAGTTTTCTGTGATATTCAATGAACTTTGTTATTCACTTCAATACCACCGAACATCACATTGAAGTTAATAAATAATGTCCTTGTATTTGCATCAGGTTGATTTTGCCTTGTCTTGTCTTCAAATCCACCGAAAACAGGAGTTCCGTTAAATTCAAGTTTCCAATGTCTTGGGACAGATAGTTCCAATCCTCCAAAAGTAGCATTTACATTTAACACAGCACCTTCGGGAGCTAACTCAGCGTCAGTAAGGTCCAGCTCGATAGCACCAAAAGTTGCGGCAATGTTGCCACCTTTGAAATTTTTGTCATCAACCTTTTTAGTTTGTCCGCTGAAGAGTGTTGTCAGATTTAAATCTCCGTCTGTTTGTGCTTGGGTAAATTTGTTCTTTTTGAAGCATGCTTTAGCTGGGAAAAGCATACTCAAACCAATTATAACTATTAATAGAGGCCAAAAAGCAGACCAAAAACCAACATTGATATATTCTAATCGTTCAGCTAAAAGCAAAACGCCAATGCCGATTATTAATAAGCCAGAAAAGATTGGTGGATTTTTTCTGGAAATATGAACAATTCCAAGAAGTATGATTAAAAGAGGCCACCAGTCGGAGATTGTTTGGGAAAATTCCATATATTCCAAAGTATCCAGTAAAAAACCAACACCAAGTAGAATAAGTGCCAAAGCGAAAACATTCCTTGCATTCATATTATATTCTTTCAGTTTAGTTAAACATTTTCTTAATATACGTAATTTTTCAAAATTTGTTTAAGTTAATTATAATTAGTTTACGTCAATTTTAAAATTAAATTAAACATAGTTATATTTGTTTTTTATAATTAGTTGCATTTTGAGAATTTAGAAATGTCTGAAAAGAAAAAGAATATTAACAAGCAATATGAATGTCTTGACAAAGGATTTGTCAGATTAGTAGATTATATGGGTGATGACTCCGCTATTGTCCAAGCGGCAAGAGTCTCTTATGGCAAAGGAACGAAATCTGTTACAATGGACAGGGAGCTAATAAGGTATTTGCTTAGGCATCGCCATACATCTCCATTTGAGATGGTTGAGTTTAAATTTCATGTCAAATTGCCTATTTTCGTTGCACGTCAATGGGTTAGGCACAGAACCGCCAATATTAATGAATATAGCGGCAGATATTCCGAGATGAAAAATGAGTTCTATGTACCTGAGATTTTCCAATTACGTCATCAAAGTACATTGAATAAACAAGCAAGAGGTGAGAAGGAATTACCTAAGAAAGAATCAGTAGCAATTTTGAAAAAAATGCAAAAAGCTCAGGATGTTTTATTTAATGACTATGAATTTTATTTAGCTAAGGATTTAGCACGTGAGCTTTCAAGGATTAATTTACCTTTATCTACCTATACTGAATGGTACTGGAAAATTGACCTGCACAATTTATTACATTTTCTCAGATTAAGAATGGATTGGCATGCTCAGTATGAAATACGTGTTTATGCTGAAAAAATAGCTGAGCTTATTAAACCTATTGTCCCTCTTACATATCAGGCATTTCAGGATTATGTAGTCCATTCTTTGTCTTTTTCTGACCAGGAATTATCTGTCCTGAAACTTATGTTGAGCAATGAATTACCTGATGAGAAAATCCTTGATAAAAAAGGGTTAAAAGGATTGGAACTTAAGGAATTCAAAATGAAACTTGAAAAATTAAGAAGCAAATAAATAATTAATTAATCAAAAATTTGGAGAAAAAATGTTCTTAAGAAAATTAACAATAGTATTAGCTTTTGTAATATCATTTTCACAGGTTTACAGCCAGAGTGTAGATGAAATTATTAACAAAGTTCTCGAAAAGAGGGGCGATGTAGCAAAATACAAAGCTTTAAATTCAATAATCTTTCAGGGTTCTCAGATGCAAACTGGAATAAGTGTCCCTTTCAAGCTATGTATAAAAGATATGAATAATAAAGTTACAAAATATTATCTTGAATCTGAAGCAATGGGTAGCAAACAACAAATGTGCTTTAATGGAGATTCCCTGTGGGCATTTGCCGGGCAATTACAAACTGCTTCTGCCAAAGATGTGCCGGAAGATAATGTTAAAGGATTTATACAACAAATCTCTCAGGTAAGAGATTTTTCGGAAACACCTCTTTTGAGATATAAAGAGAAAGGTCATAAAATTGAATTGTCAGGTAGTGTTACCGAAGATGGCAGAGATGCTTATACATTACGATTTATTCAAAAGGGTGAACAGGAATCATATCTTTATGTTGATAAAAATAATTTTGAATTATTCAAGATTGCTGCGACAATGAAATCACAGGATAAAAACGGAAATGAAATTGATGTTGACCTTGAGATGAACTATTCGGATTATAAAGATGTTAATGGTTTTACCATACCTCATAAAATGGTATTAAAGATGGGTGAATTTGGTACAATAGATATAACATTAGAAAAAGTCGAATACAACCCGGTTATTGATGATGCGATTTTTAATGTACCAAAAGTTGAAAAGAAGACAGAATAATAGAAATATTTTCATTTAATTAGTTTTTATAATAATTTTTTTTTGTGGAGATTTTTACATGAGAGTGGAATTGGTAATGCCTAAAATGGGTGAATCCTTGACTGAAGGAACAATAATAAAATGGCTGAAGAATGTCGGTGACAAGGTCGAACGTGATGAAATGATTTTAGAAATTTCGACTGATAAGGTAGATACCGAAGTACCCTCACCTAATGCCGGCAGGTTGGTTCAGATTCTTGCTGAAGTTAACCAGACCGTCGAAGTGGGGAAGGTAATAGCTATTATTGAAACCGAAGAAAGCGATTATGTGCCTGACGATAAACCACCAAAACATCCTGAGAAGTCAGAAGACAGAAGTCAGAAGACGGAAGACAGAAGTCAGAAGACAGAAATTTCTGAACAAGCTTCTTCCGGTACTGGTGAAATTGTTGATGTTGTTATGCCTAAAATGGGAGAATCTCTGACTGAAGGAACGATTATTAAATGGCTAAAAAAAGTTGGTGATAAAGTCGAGCGTGATGAAATGATTCTTGAGATTTCCACTGATAAGGTTGATACTGAAGTTCCTTCTCCTGTTGCAGGTACAATCATTGAAATTCTATACAAAGAAAATGACGTGGTTGAAGTTGGAAAAGTAATTGCAAAAATTAGTGGCTCAGATAATGCTACAGCAAAACCATTACATGAAGTCAAGACTGCACCTGCTGTTGCTGATAAAAAAGTAGAAGAAGTTCATAGCGAAGAGGTAATCACAGAAATACCTCGTTCAAAAGACGGGAGGTTTTATTCACCACTTGTCAGGACAATTGCAGAGCAGGAGAAAGTTTCATTGCAAGAATTGGAGTCTATTCAAGGTTCCGGAGTAGATGGAAGGATTACCAAGAAAGATTTACTATCATACATTGAAACAAGAGGGAAATCAGAAGTCAGGAGTCTGAAGACTGAAGATAAGAAAACAGGAATAATTACTAAACCTACTTTTGAACCTGCCCCAATTCCTAAACGAGAGTATTCCTTAGGACCTGATGCAGAAATCATACCGATGGACAGGATAAGACAGCTGATTGCTGAGCATATGGTTTACTCAAAACGAACCTCAGCACACGTAACAAGTGTTGCTGAAGCAGATGTTACGGGTCTTGTGAAACTTCGTGAAAGTGACAAAGCCGCATTCTTTGCGAAAGAAAATTTCAAACTGACATTCACACCTTTCTTCGCAAAAGCTGTGATTGATGGGGTTAAGAAATTTCCTATGGTC
>RCNQ01000102.1 GCA_003731675.1 Bacteroidetes/Chlorobi group bacterium ChocPot_Mid | reverse complement strand
ATCTTTGTGTTTTTTGTGGTTAAAATTTTTCATTTTGTTAATTAATTATTTAAACAATATCTGCAAACGTATCTTCCATTTTACGGAAGTACCATAGCCCTAAAGTAAATATCAAAATCATTGAAATTGTCCCTAATCCTATAAGCTCCCAGGGGAACTCCACCGGAAGAGATACAATTTTATTATCAATCATTCTTGTTGTGCTCAAATTCAAATGCAACATACTCCAGCGAAAACCTTCCACAGAAGCCGCCATAGGATTAAGCATATAAATTGTTTTCAGCACACCCCAAGCATCAGGTATCTTGCTGTAAGGAACAATCACAGTCCCATACATCCAAATCTGCGTAATGAACGGCAAAGCAAAACCAATATCCCGATACTTCACATTCAAAGCCGAAAAAAGCAAGCCCGTCCCTGTTGCAGTAACCATAGCCATAATCACAAAAATCGGCATTAGTAAAATAGCAAAACTCACAGCAGTTTGATAATAAATCATCATCACAATTAGAATCACAAAAGCAATAGCAAAGTCCACCAATGCCGCAAGAGCAGGTGCCGAAGGCATAATCAATCGTGGGAAATAAATCTTGGTCAATATGTTTTTGCTTTGCACCAAGCTATTACTCGAAAAACTCAATGCTGTTGCAAAGTAAGTCCATATCAGCAAACCACTGTAATAGAAGACAGCAGGATTAACTCCATCAGTGGGTAGCTTAGCAACATTACTAAATAATAAAGTAAAAATAACCATCTGCACAAAAGGTACAATAATCGCCCATAAAGCACCAAGTGCAGACTGCTTGTATTTTACCTTAACATCTCGCCAAACAAGAAAAAAGAAAAGCTCCCTGAAACGCCAGAGTTCTTTCCAGTCAATATCGAAGATACTACTTTTAGGTTTAATAACGGTTATATGTTCCGATAAGCTACTCAAATAATGCCGCTCTCCTTTAGCTTACTCACAATAGCTTGAGCACATTGCTCAACATCTAATTTTTCAGTATCCAAAATTAATTCCGGATTATCAGGTTCTTCGTAAGGTGCCGAAATACCTGTGTACTCTTTTATTTCGCCTGCAATCGCTTTTTTGTAAAGTCCTTTTGGGTCTCTTCGGATACATTCATCTAAACTACATTTAACATACGTTTCAAAAAAATGTCCCTTTTCAATCAAACTCCTACCCAAATTCCTCTCTTTCCTGTAAGGCGAAATAAAAGCAGTAATGACAATCAATCCGGCATTTCTCAACAACTTGCCAAGCTCAGCAATCCTGCGGATATTTTCTTCACGGTCCTCAGGAGAAAACCCAAGATTCTTATTCAAACCCTGCCTGACATTATCTCCATCAAGCAAACAAACATGACAACCTAAATCAAAAAGTTGCTTTTCTGTTTCCACAGCAATCGTTGATTTTCCAGCCGCACTCAATCCTGTCAACCATATCACGCACCCCTTATGACCATTACGCTTTTCGATTTCTTCAAGCGTTACTTTTTTGGGATGCCATACAACGTTAGTTGATTTAATTTCTACCATTTAAATTCCTTTATTATTTTCCCAAATTACCAAAGCTTTGTTTAGCTTCAGATTTTCTTTTAAATTTTCAAATTCATCTTCGCTTAGAACAAGAGAACGAATTTTCCTTTTAATAACCTGTTCTGTTGCAATTACCAACTCGTTTAGGTAAGAATGATTGATAGAACCAATAATAATAAGGTCAATGATTCCAGTGTCCTTACCTTTAGCATAATCCCCTGTTATAAATGCAGCTTTTACTTCCCCAAGCTGATTGATTACATTTACAATCTGGTCAATACCAATATTCTTTTTAATCAGATTGTGAATTTCTGTGAAAAGCGGATGTGATTTATTTGCCTGATAAACTTTTGTCCTCCCGTCATTCTTTGACTTTATCAAATTAGCTTTTGATAATCGGTTAAGCTCGATTCTTACAGCATTGCTGGATTCATTAAATTCATTGGCAAGTTCATTCAAATAACCAAGAGTCCCAGGATTTAAAAAAAACCTGAGAAGAAGTTTCAACCTTGTTTTTGATGTTATTATTGATTCTAACATATTACAAATAATAAACATTGCTCATTCATTAGTAGTAAAATTACTTAAAAAAGAAATAATATGCAAGAAAAAAGTTAAACAAATGTTAAAAATAATTTATGGAAATACTCAATAAATCAAATATTGATTACAAAAATATATCAATTGTTGTATTTCTGATTTCTTTTTTGTAAGTTAAAATTAAAGTTATTATTTAGATTAAAATTAATGTTCAAGCGATAAAATGGATTGGTTATATTGGAATTCAAATAGAATCTTAAATTTTTATAACATCTTGCAATTTAAGGTTTTAATCCTTTTTGATAGAGTTGTGTACTCATTAATGAAATCTGAAAGAAATTCAAATATCAATAAGAACTACCAAGAAAGAAAAAAATTCATTTCTTTAATTAATCAATTATTTATTAACAATAAACAAAGGTATTATGGCACTGTTTGACTATCTTAAGTCTACACTACTTAGCAAAGTGGTGATGGCAGTAACCGGTGTTATTCTCGTCTTGTTCCTTATTGGACATTGTGTAGGCAATATGCAGGTTTATATCGGGCAGGAAGTGTTTAACAGATATGCCCATTTTTTACAGGGGCTTGGTGAACTGCTTTGGATTATCAGGATTGTCCTTTTTGTCTGCCTTGTTTTGCATATTATCACTTCTATAAGACTCAAATGGCTGAATTTTCAGGCAAAAGGTCAAAAGTACGAAGTCAAAAATTATGTTAAGGCAAAGCTCACAGGCAGAACAATGATATGGACAGGAGTTTTAGTTGTTGCATTCCTTGTTTACCACCTGTTGCATTTTACAATCGGAGTTATTGATGCAGATAATTTCAGTAAAAGAAACATGGAGTATTACAAAGGAGAAGTAGTAATTGCTGAGGACAAGGTTCTTAACGGAGAATCCAACGAAATCGGGAAACTGGAAAGACAAGCTGAAACGATAAAAGTTGAAGGCAAGGAACTTTCCAAAGAAAACGATGTAGTCTTGTTCTTCAGACCCGATGCTTATTCTATGGTTGTAAAAAGTTTCAGACAACCGCTTTATGCAATCAGCTACATCATTTTAGTAATTTTCGTCGGATTCCATTTGAGTCATGCAATCCAAAGTGCATTTCAGACTCTTGGATTGAATCATCCGAAGTATAATTGCTTTTTCAGGGCAGTCGGACCATGGTTGTCCACAATTTTAGTAATTTGTTACATATCAATACCAATCACAATTTGGTTTGGATTGGTGGGAGGTGGAGTATGACATTAGATTCGAAAATACCATCAGGTCCATTAAAGGACAAATGGGATAAGCACAGATTTGAAATGAAACTTATCAATCCCGCAAACCGTAGAAAATACAAAATTCTTATGGTTGGAACAGGATTAGCCGGTGCATCTGCTGCAGCTTCACTTGCTGAATTAGGTTATAATGTAGAAACCTTCACCTATAACGACAGTCCAAGAAGGGCACACAGTATTGCCGCTCAGGGAGGAATAAACGCCGCTAAAAATTACCAGAATGATGGTGATAGTATCTGGCGGTTATTTTATGACACTGTAAAAGGTGGTGATTTCCGCTCACGAGAAGCTAATGTTTATCGCTTGGCTCAGGTTAGTGTTGATATAATTGACCAATGCGTAGCTCAGGGTGTTCCATTCGCTCGTGAATATGGTGGCTTGCTTGATAATCGTTCTTTTGGTGGAGCTCAGGTTTCACGTACATTTTATGCCAGAGGTCAGACGGGTCAGCAACTTTTACTCGGTGCTTATTCCGCTTTGGTAAGACAAATCGGGTTAGGCAAGGTAAAATCTCACGTCAGGAAAGAGATGATGGATGTTGTTATTATCAATGGTACTGCAAGAGGAATTGTCACGCGCGATTTGGTTACAGGAAAGATTGAATCACATTGGGGTGATGCAGTTTGTCTCGCCACAGGTGGCTACGGAAACGTATTCTTCCTTTCGACAAATGCCCAGGCATGTAACGTAACAGCCGCTTACAGAGCTTATAAAAAGGGAGCATTCTTCGCAAACCCATGCTTTACACAAATACATCCGACCTGTATCCCAGTAAGCAGTGACCATCAGTCAAAATTAACTTTGATGTCTGAATCTTTACGTAATGACGGAAGAATTTGGGTTCCAAAGAAAAAAGGTGACAAACGTCCACCTAACGAAATTCCCGAGGAAGAAAGAGATTATTATCTCGAAAGAAAATATCCAAGTTTCGGAAACCTTGCACCAAGAGATATTTCTTCGCGTTCAGCAAAAGAAGTTTGTGACGAAGGACGTGGCGTTGCGGCAACAGGTTATGGTGTTTATCTTGACTTTTCAGAAGCTATACAACGACTTGGAAAAAAGACTATCGAGGAAAGATACGGTAATTTATTCGAAATGTACGAAAGAATTACTGGCGTTGACCCATACAAAGAACCAATGCAAATCTATCCCGCTTCGCATTACACAATGGGTGGCTTATGGGTTGATTACAACTTGCAAAGCACGATTCCGGGTCTGCACGTGCTCGGAGAAGCAAACTTTTCTGACCACGGAGCTAACCGACTTGGTGCAAGTGCATTGATGCAAGGGCTTGCCGATGGTTATTATGTTATTCCTTATACAATTGCTCATTTTCTTGCTTCCAATAAACTTGAGAAAGTTGATGAAAACCATCCGGAATTCAAAAAAGCTGAAGAAGAAGCAAAGGACAAGATTAACAAATTAATGTCTATCAAAGGAAAACGTACTCCATCTTCCTTCCACAAAGAACTCGGAAAAGTTATGTGGGATAAAGTCGGTATGGGACGCAATGCTAAAGGTTTGAAAGAAGCTATTGAGGAAATTCCCAAAATCCGGGAAGAATTCTGGAAAAATCTCAACGTTACAGGTGAAAGCAACGATTTAAACATTGCTCTCGAAAAAGCTAACCGTGTGGCTGACTTCCTCGAATTTGCAGAAGTATTGGCTTGGGATGCTTTGGAACGTGAAGAATCATGCGGTGCTCACTTCCGTGAAGAATATCAATACGAAGATGGTGAAGCAAAACGCGATGACGAACATTTTGCTCATGTTGCAGCTTGGGAATACACCGGTGTAGGCAACAAACCTATCCGTCATCAGGAAGAATTAGTATTTGAGAATGTGAAATTAGCTGTAAGGAGTTATAAATAATGAAACTAACCTTGCATATATGGAGACAAAAGAATGCTCAGTCAAAAGGTCATTTCGAAAAATTCCAGATGAATGATGTATCTGAGGATATGTCTTTCCTCGAAATGCTTGACTTATTAAATGAGCGACTAATATCGGAAGGAAAAGACGCAATAGCTTTCGACCATGACTGCCGTGAAGGAATTTGCGGAGCATGTTCGCTAACTATAAACGGCACTCCTCACGGACCGGAAGCCGCAACAACAACTTGTCAGTTACATATGAGAAAGTTCAAAGATGGTGATACACTTTACATTGAGCCTTTCCGTTCGAGAGCTTTCCCTGTAATTAAAGACCTGATTGTTGATAGAAGTGCTTTCGACAGAATTATGGCGGCTGGTGGCTTTGTAAGTGTCCGCACAGGACAGCCACAGGATGCTAACGCAATTCCGATTTCGAAAGAGAAAGCAGATTTGGCTATGGATGCCGCTGCTTGCATTGGTTGTGGAGCTTGTGTTGCATCATGTCCTAACGGTGCGGCAATGCTATTCGTTTCGGCAAAGATAAGCCAATTCGCAATGCTTCCACAGGGACAACCCGAAAGGAAACGCAGGGCTTTGAATATGGTAAACCAAATGGACAAAGAGGGCTTTGGAGCTTGCACAAACCATTACGAATGCGAAGCAGTTTGCCCGAAGAAAATTTCCGTCAGGTTTATTGCCCAGATGAATAGAGATTATCTGAAGGCAAGAATTTTGAAGGAAAAGGATTAAATTAGGAACTAATTAAATAACTTTCCGAAAGTTTTTAACTTTCGGAAAGTTTGCTTTTAGGAGGTTATTATTTTTTTAAAAAAGGGTAATAAATATTCTTTTATATCCTAATACATATTTCCATATTTATAATCATGCAATTGGAAAGGAAGTTTTATTCAATTGCGATGAAAATTATGATTTTTTATAAAAAAATATTATTTGTATATAAATCCTGTTGCAAAAACATTAGCATATTGTTTAATGCCAAATCATATTCATGTTCTCATTCGCACAAGAAAGGAATCGGAACTAAATCAATTAGAAAAAATCTCAACCTACAAAAATATCGAATTATATATTAGTAAACAATTTTCTAATTTATTCAGTTCTTATACTCAAGCGTTCAATAAGGTGAATCAAAGAAGAGGTAATTTATTTATAAGCAACTTTCAAAGGAAAATAGTTGATAATGAAATTTATTTAGATAATTTAATTTTCTATATTCATAACAATCCGGTGCATCATAACTTTGTTTCTGAAATAGAGGATTGGAAATATTCTTCCTATCAGATATATATATTTGACCAAGATACCTTTTTAGAAAAAGAATTTGTTAATAACTTATTTAGTAATAAAAATAATTTTATTGAATTCCATCAAAATAAGCAAGAGTTTGATAAAATCAGTCAATTAATAATTGAATAGGAAAAATAAACTTTCCGAAAGTTCTTCCAAACTTTCCGAAAGTTCAGGTTCCAAACTTTCCGAAAGTTTTAAACTTTCGGAAAGTTATTCTAATTTAATAGGAGGATGAAATTGTCGAAATCGAAATATTGAATGCTTCAAGACATACAAAACAACCAGCTAAGGTGGAGTATGAATTTGCATAGAAATAAGTTTTGAAAATAAATAAGTAGAACAATCACCTGAATTTTTTCTTCAATAATTTCTTGTTTTTCACCTTCCTCAATTTCTCTATATTTGTAATATTATTATTTTATTAATTGCTTAATCATTATGAAAAAAATATTTATTGCTTGTATAATCTTATTAGCATTATCTGTATCTGCATTTTGTCAAAATGCTGAAAATGTTAAAAAATTTAAATCACAGATTTCTTTAGAAAGCATCAATAAACCCTACGCCCGCTACTGGTGGTTCGCTTCGATGATTAAAGAAGAAGACATCAGATTTAATCTCGATTGGCTCAAATCAAACGGCTTTGGCGGTGTAGAAATTGCGTGGGTCTATCCTTTGAACAGATTCAACAAAGCTGATACCTCTTACACTCCACGTCAGGAATGGCTAAGCCCCGAATGGACAAAAATTGTCGAATATGCTGTTAAATATGCAGACAGTATCGGCATGGGTTGCGATTTAACTTTTGGTACTCTTTGGCCCTTCGGTGATACAAAAGTAAAATTTGAAGAAGCAACTCAAAAATTCGGAGACACAAGCTGGAGACAGGAAATCAGTCGTTCTTGGGAACACCCTAAAATCGGATATGTGATTGACCACCTGACTCCAAAAAACTATTTGCCATACTTCAACCGACTGATGAATGCTTTTCCGCATCAAAAAACACAATTCACTCAAAACTATTTCATTGACAGTTGGGAAGTGGAAACCGAAAAACTTTGGTGCGATGGCTTTGCTCGTGATTTCGAAATGAAGTTCCTTTATGACATTACTCCCTACATGGATTCAATTTATAAAGATGAAAATAAGCTACATCTTTATGATTATATGTCGCTTATCTCAGAAAAAGTTCTGAAATTTTATCACGATTATGATTCAACAATGAATGCTAATGGCATTGGTTCAAGAGGACAGGTTTCAGGAGCTCCTTGTGATTTGATTTCTGGTTATGCCTTGCTCGACATTCCGGAAGGTGAGTCCATGCTGTTCGAACCGGAGTTTAACACAATTCCTGCTTCAGCGGCACTTTTAACCAACAAAAAAGTTGTCAGTGCAGAATCATTTACTTGTCTTTACGGATGGCCTCGGGATTATATCCGTGAAGAGCAGACAGCTGATTTGAAATTGGTTGCAGATGCCTTGTTTGCAAATGGCGTGAATCATATAATCTGGCATGGTAAGGCACACAATCCAAAAGATTGCGATACTGTAAATTTCTATGCAACAACTCACATTGGTTTCTCTGGAAATCTGGCTCCTGAAATACCACAGTTTAACAAATATCTTGAAAAGGTTTCCGAATATATGAAAAAAGGTCATAATTATTCAGATATTGCTGTTTATCTTCCAACTGAAGATTCCTGGATTGCAGGTGTTATGCCCAAAGAGAAGCAGTTTATCTGGGCTTGGGGCTATTACGAAATGCGATATGTTTACTTTCCCGATGAGCTTGCAGGATATAATCCTATGTGGATTAATTATGAATTTTTGAAGAAAGCATCTGTTAGAAATAATAGACTCAAAATTGGAAATGTTGATGCTGAATATCTTTATGTTGATGCAAAATATCTCGATTATAAAGTAATAAAAAGACTAATTGAATTAGCTGATGATGGTTTGAAAATTATTTTAAAACAAAAACCTATTGAAATAAATCTGAAATATAATAAATTCTCTTATCTGGATAAGCTGATGTCTTCGAAAAACATTCTCAATACATTACCAACAAACAAAAAACCTTTCATAACAGGAAATTCAATACCAGTTCATTGGGTAAGAAAAGATGATGATGTATTGTATATTTTCTTTCCAAACCCAAAAAGCAGAAGATTGAAGTTTCCGATGGAATACGGACAGTCTTTATGCAATGAAACAATCACAAATGAAATAAAGATTAATTATAAAGGGAATTCTTACAACCTTACACTAACATTCGAGCCATATCAGTCTTTACTATATAAATTAGAAAATGGTAAATTTGAACAAATTGATATTAAATTCATTCCAAAAATACCAATTGTCAAAAAAAGACCCGATGATTATATAGCACCGTGGCTTGTGAAGTAGAAAGCGAAATATTTTTAAGGAAGAAAACAAAGAGGAAATATATGAAATTCATAAATCTAAAAACCTGTAATGATGTTATTGAAGCAAACATCATCAAAGGACACCTCCAAGATGAAGGTATCCAATGCTATATAGCCAACGAACACATTTCAAACTTACTCCCATCAATGAATGTTATTAAAGGCGAAGGTCCGAACATAATGGTAATGGAATCCGATTTTGAAAAAGCCAAAGAACTGATTGAAACCAACATGGAGGGAGAAGTTGATGAACTTAACCGTTGAACTTTTCTTATTTCTAACAGTAATTTTCATTTCCGCCATTTTCCGCTCTACATTTGGCTTCGGTGATGCATTGATTTCAATGCCCTTACTTGCTTTGTTCATCAGCATCAAAACAGCAACACCGATAGTAGCATTCACAGGTTTTTTTATCTCTGTCGTGATTTTAATATTGAACAAAGATTCATTCAGTATCAGTAAAATTCGAAATCTTATTATTTTTTCCATTTTAGGAATTCCTCTTGGTGTGATTTTTTTAAGAGATTCTCAGGAAGTTTTAGTAAAAACCATTTTAGCAATTACTTTAATTCTTTTCGGTATTTACAGAATTTCAAATGCAAATTTTAAAGAATTAAAATCAAATAAGTATTCGTGGATTTTCGGAATAATTTCCGGTGCATTAGGTGGTGCTTACAATACAAACGGACCACCAATAATAATTTATGGCACTTTGAAAAAATGGGAACCAAAAGAATTCAGGATTCTTTTGCAAGGAATCTTCTTGCCCACAAACTTTTTTATTATTATTGGTCATGGTGCTGCGGGATTTTGGACTCATCAGGTTTTGTTATATTTTATTTATGCTTTTCCATTGCTCGTTTTAGCAATTTTTATCGGTACGAAGATTAATAAAATAATAAATCAAGAAAAATTTCATAAATTTATATACATTTTTCTTATCATTATTGGAATAATATTGTTATTAAAAACATATTTTTAGTATATTTACAAAATTAGATGTGTATTTTATTCAAAAATATATGAATTCAAATTATTATATCTTCTATGAATCTTTCTTGAAGAAAATACTAATTATATTTTCGATGCTGATGATTTTCATGATTTCCTTAGATGCTCAGACAAAATCTTCTGAACCAAAATCTCCAAAAAAGAAAACAACAAAAACAAAAAAAACCAAAAAAAAAGACAAAAATGCATTTATTGAAATTATTCAAGACAGCACATCATCAATGATTGATTCAACAAAAATTGAAAAACCAAAGAAATCAAAAAAATCTGAACAAATCGTTAAGGGTGTAGCCGAACAATCAAAACCCAGAACTAATATTTCAGACCCAGAAGACGACTCTATGAGCGGAATGTTAGAATGGCGAATCTCTCTCCGTGACGACAACGGCAATATCGAACTCCCTGCACGCTTCAGGAACTGGTGGTATATCCGACTTGATGGTGTAAACAATTCATCTCCGACAACATTGAATATCGAAGGTGATGGTTTCCCCGGAAAATCAGTTGTTATTCCTGTTTACTCTTACGACAGGGTAAACTGGCATCGCCTTTCACCTGAAGATATAATTAACACAAGTTCCAAAGATGGCTATTTCAATTACACTATTCAAAAAGTTTTTGATTCCTCTGCAACTGTTTGGCTTGCAAGATATTATCCCTATTCGTTTTCCCGTATGGAAAAATTTGTGAAATCTCTCGAAAAAAATCCTTATGCGAAAGTTGAAATTATCGGAAATTCTGCATTGGGCAGACCTATATATATGATTACGATTACAGACTTTAAAGTAGATGATAAAAATAAAAAAAGAATCTGGATACACGCAAGAACTCACCCTTCAGAAACAGGAAGTTCATTTGTTGTAGAAGGTTTAATTAAACATTTGGTAAGCGATTGCAATGCTCATTGTAAAGATGCAGATTTATCTAAACTCATTTTTCACATTGTCCCTATGGTAAATCCCGACGGCATTGCACTGGGAAATTCAAGGGTTACTCCAGACAATAGTCTCGACCTCGAAAGAACATGGATTAAAGCTTCAAATAATTACGATTTGATTGAAGACACTCCTCCTGAAACAAAAGCATTGCATTCTGCAATAACAAGACTATCAAAAAAAGGTCCTGAGTTCATTATTGCTTTGAATATCCATTCAAAAAACGCCTATCCGAACTGGAGAAACTTTCTTTATACAAATTTTAAGGAAAGCAAACCAGAGTACGGCGAGCAAGGTGATTCGCTTTTTAAAAAGCAACTTGATTTTGCCAAAATATTGACATCATTTTATTGTGGTGATACAATTAATGTACGTGACAGTGAGGAGAGCGGGAAATTAATGGAGAAAAAGCATTTTCCTGAGATGTGGTGGTGGCTGAATTTCAAAGATTCTGTTATGGCTGTTACTTTAGAAACAGTTTCAGGATTGAATGGGTGCTTTGAGGAATGGATTACATATCGCGACCAGATGCTTTTAGGTGAAGCTCTTGCAAAAGCTTGCAATATGTATTACAAATATTATGTTACAAAAGATTACTTCAAGTACCAAAGACGACAAGATAATATTAACGATTTGATGAAGTTTTACATTGGAAATTAATTTATTAAGATGAGGTATATATGAAATTATTAATTACGTTTCTTGCCCTGATGGCAATTAGTTCTTCTCTCGCTTATAGCGACGATTTATTCAGTGATGACTCTGCTGAGGTATTTTTTGAAAAACGAGAAAACATAGTTAACATCTATGATAATCTTGTCGGTGTCAGGTACTCAAATATTTCAGGTTACGGATTAAGCTTTGCTCATCGTTTTTCAGAATCTTATGAGTTCTTGATTTGCGGGCTTGCTCATTACAGACAAAGTAAACGATGGGAGGATATGTCGAAAAGAGTTATTACAGATGAGAACAAAGATGTTTTGATGGATTTCGGAGTAGAATTAAAAAGAGATTTTATTAAAACATCGACAACCTGCATTTATGGTTTAATTGGTACATATTACTCAGATGATACTCAGAAAAATAGTAGTCTTTATTATGGCGAGGAAACATCCAATAAAAATTTTTCGATAGGTGTTGGAATTGGAATGAGAGTCTTTCTTGATAAAAGATTTTCATTTAACCTTAACTTTGGCTATAAATTCGACCATACTGATAAAGTCAGTAACAATAGCCCGGGTTTAGATGAAGGAACTAATGTAGGTTTAGGAGCTGGAATAGATTTTGGATTTTAAAAAACAATATATAATTTTAATTTTATTATTCATATTCGTTTCTTCTTCAAATTCAGAGGAAAAGAATTTTTCTGAATTTCTGAATGCCTTCGGAATGAAAGCCTCTAATATTTCCGGTTATGGTTTCTATTATAACAGAAGAATTAACAAGGAATTTCAAATTCAATCAATGGGTTTGATTTATTATTACGTAAACAAGGACGAACAAAATGAATATAAAAATTTTAATTACGACATTGGGCTTGAGTTACAACGGAATATGTTCAAGAGCCAAAGTAATCGCTGGTATTTAATGGCAGGTGCTTACTATTACTATGATGATGAATCTGACAAGTCATCAGAAAACAGCAAAACAATTGTTAATAATTCATTTAATATCGGTGTGGGTTTGGGTTACGAATACCATTATAAAAGATTTTTATTCTCATTGGAATTAGGATATAAATTCTTTGAAGACCATAAGGTAATAACCGAAACAGGTTTACCTGCTTACCCGGTATTAGACAGATTAACTAAAATTGGATTGGGTTGCGGAATAGGTTTTACTTTTTAATTAAAGAAACGAATTAAAAATTTTTGTAATTTTAAGTTTTTAAATTATAAAAAAAATTTTGGAAAGTAAATGAACGATAAAATAAAGATACTGATAGTTGATGACGAACAGATTGTTTTGGATAGTATCCGTAAACTAATGAAAAACGAAAGCAACTATGAAATATATACCGCATTAAATGTTGAAAATGCCTTGAAAACTATTGATAATAATCCAATAGACATTGTATTAACCGATTTAATGATGCCTGAAATTGATGGTCTGGAATTTTTAAAATTGATACAACAAAAAAATAAATTTATAATCGCCATTATGATAACTGGATACGCTACAATAAACACAGCAATACAAGCACAGCAATTTGGAGCATTTGATTACCTGGCGAAACCATTCACAAGAGAGGAATTAACTAAGGTTATAAAAAGAGCCTCTGAACTTACTCTTGCGGCAAGATTGACAAGTGATAAATCCCAAGGAAAACTAATGGAAAAACCTCAATGGACAGGTGGATTTAAAGGTATTGGTGAACATTCCTGGTTTATGAAAGATGAAGATGGCAGTGTGCTTATTGGTGTAGAAAGACCATTCCTTTACAACTTTGGTAAAATTCAAAATGTATATTTACCAAATGTCGGAGATGAATTAAGACAAGGAAGCGTATATTTCCAAATATTTTCTTCAGACCTAAGAAGTGAAAGTCTGCTATCACCACTTAGTGGAATTGTAATTGCTGTAAATGAACAACTAATAAAAAATCCTGACTTCTATCTTGAAGACCCTTACGGTAAAGGTTGGCTTATCAGATTAGATGCAACAAATTTCAAAGAAGACATAAAAATTCTCGGATTGTAGGAATAACATCAACTTATTCTACTCTACTTCACAGAAATAATTAATTTTTAGTCAATTTAATTTTTTTCTTGAATTTTTCAAAGATTTAATGTAAATTACAATTACAACATATTGTACACAAAAAAATACTTGTGTTTGTTGTAACAATTGTGTTGTATTGGCTAAGTAAATTATTAATAAATTTGTTACAAGTTAGTTATGACAACTGAAAAAAATCCGCAATGTATATATTGCAGAAGTTCAAAGGTAATCAAACATGGAAAGACTTCCAACGGGAACTCTCGTTACCGTTGCAGAGTATGTGGTAAAACTTGGGTTCTGGAAAGAGTTGAGACCATTAGACCAGACATAGCCGATATAGTAGAGGCATATCTTCAAGGAAGAACATACAGAGACTTGGTCAATGTCTATCACAGCTCACCGTTGAGAATAAATCAAAAAATCAGGGACTTTTTGGAAGGATGCCCAAGCTGGGAAGAATATCTTGATTGTAGTATAGGTAAACACGAAACACGGCTTGTTTATCTTGTCGGCAGGGAATTTTCCTGTGCCTGTAAAGGTTCGAGAAATAATAAAATGTATCTTGCCATGGCTGTTGACGGACTTTCTACAGTTGTCCTTGGCTATGAGATAGGTTCAAGAGAAAGTGAGAACGTGTGGATGCATCTGCTCGACAGAATGAATTGCAGAGGGATAATGGTACCTACCTTTATGTATAATGGCTCGAAATACATCGAAGAAGCAGTTCAGACAGTATTCCCTTTCTCTTCACTCAGGATTAATTATCATAAAGCTTACCGTGACAGCGAATTACTCTGCTGTATGTCAAGACTTGCTGTTAACAACAAACTCATTAATGATGCTATAAGAGCTTATGAATCTTTAAAAAATATGAATATGCTCAAATATCTTGAATCTATCAATGAACAAAAATTGAAGGATATCTTATTTACTAACCCAGAGAATTTCATTCACAGGTTACGAGATAGAATGGACCAAAGACCAAGAAATAGAGTGGACGGATTACTTTCTGCATTTCAGGCAAGATTCGAAAAATTCCATATGTTGAAAGACGACCCTACTCCGGTAATCAACGGCTGGATTGCACGATGGATGATATCAAGGATGGAAATTGGTTTCAGCAGATTATCCATCTATTCTCAAATCCCGAGTTCCACGTCATTCAAAAATTTTTCCTGTGGCAATGAACCTGAACTTTTAAGATTATCAGAAGACAGCCCACTTTTGAAGACATTTGTAATTGAAATTACAGCACGAGGCTTACAACTTCCGATTTTCTATTATCGTTGCGAAATGAAACTCGACAAGTGCAGTTTATTTTAATGCTTAAAATTTGAATCCTATGTTATAACAATTAATTATAAATTACGTTGAACAAATGATTGTAAGAAAAATGAAGTATATGATATTACCGTTAAACTACATTACAATATTTGCTATTATTATTTTTTTCTCTGGTTGCTCCGAAGATGAAGTCGCACATGAAGAAGGTAATCATTTCATTGCTTCAATAGATAAAATAATCCCTCAGAATTATAAACCCGGAGATACAATATCAATTATTGGCAAGAATTTTGGCAATGAGCAAGGTTCCAATTATATTGTTTTCAAAGGAAATGATGTTTATGAAGACGGATACGCAGAAGCCGAAAATTATCTTGAATGGAGCAACGAAAAAATAAGAATTGTTGTACCAGAAGGAGTAACAAAAGGAAGAATCTATATTAATAGCAGAATCAGCAACAGTCATGATTTCGAAGTCGCCAAATCCTGGTTCGTTTCTATGATTGAATTCTTTATAAAAATATCTTTAGGCATAACAATTATATTTATTTATCTTCAGATAAACAAAATCTGGAAAAGAAAACATGAACAAGAAGTTGCAGATTCACAATCATTAACAGGACTTTTCATTTATATAGTCAATTGTATTTTATGGGTTATATACTATATATTCATTCAAGATGACCCAAACAGCACAATTGATACTTCCATTTATATTTTTCAGGGAGCAATACTATTTTTAATCGGTACAGGAATATTTGTTAAAGGACAGAAAAAAGAAGGATTTTGGAAACTTATCAGAAGGTCATTAAAGTTAGAAAGAAAAGAAGCAGATTACTTATTAAAGAAATGGTTTAAGCCACAAAACGCAGAAGCAATACTTCATATTTTACATCAAATAGCAATGATAGACGAAGAATTTGACCCAAAAGAACAAGAGATTATCCAAACTTTCGCCAAGGAATGGAACATTGATTACGATTGGGATAAATTAGAAAAAGAAAGAAAAGCAGGCAAGGATAACAGCTATATCAGATTGAGGAAAAGTCTTGAGGATTATCTTTACCACGAGCCACCCGACGAACAGGTAGCTCAATTGAAAGACATGATAACAACTATGATTGAAGCTGACGAAAAGGTAACTGAGGAAGAAGCACTGATAAGCTCTGAGCTTTTACCGATGATAGAAAATTACCTCAAACAGAATAAGGATGTCTTTGAGTTCAAAGTATTAATTGTTCCTCAACATCCCAATCAGGAAAATACTATAAAAACATTAATACCCAATGCCGAAAAAATCCAGACTTCCGGTGGTGAAGCTTATACTGTCGGAACATATTATTCACATAAATATGCTGAGATGATGTGTAAGCAATATCGTGAGTTGCAATTCTTTACAATCGTCAATACACCACCCGGTTCAGAGGTAGATTTTAAGTAAAACTATTAAAAGTTTACTCATTATTAATTAATTGTTGAATGTAAATTTAAAATGAGATACAGGATAATTATACGCATATTAGGATTGTTGCTGATATTCTTGTCTTTAAGTATGTTGACTTCTTTGCCATTTTCATTTTACTATGGCGAAAATGATTTCCAAGCCATTTTAATCAGTGCGGCAATTACCCTTTCAGCAGGTTTACTTACATTAATCAACAAGCAAAAAAAGGAAGAATTAAGACCGAAAGAAGGTTTCGCAATAGTGTCTCTGGGCTGGACTATTATTGCAGCTTTTGGTGCTTTGCCTTTTGTAATTTCTGGCTATATCCCCAGCTATACAGACGCCTTCTTTGAAACAGTATCTGGTTTTACAACTACTGGTGCAAGTATCTTAAATAATATCGAAGCTCTTCCCCATGGATTATTATTTTGGAGAAGCATGACCCATTGGATTGGAGGTATGGGCATTATTGTCTTGTCTTTAGCAATATTACCTTTCCTTGGTGTTGGAGGTATGCAACTGTTCAAAGCAGAATCTCCAGGACCTGTAGTTGACAAACTTTCTCCGAGAATTGCCGAAACTGCAAAAATTCTTTGGGGTGTTTACATATTGATGACTTTTACAGAAACGATATTATTAATTTTTGGCGGTATGAATTTATTTGACGCTCTTTGTCATTCATTCGCAACTATGGCAACAGGTGGCTTCTCGACAAAAAACGCCAGTGTGGGAGCTTACAACAGTTCCTATATTGACTTTGTCATTATAGTTTTTATGATAGCCGCCGGCTCAAATTTTGCTTTACATTACAGAATTCTGAAAGGAAATTTCAAAGAAGTCTTATCCAATTCGGAGTTTAAGTTCTATTTGTCAATTATCTTCCTTTCAACTGTAATAATAATGATTGAAACCCTAAAAAATCATTATCAAAATATTTTTGACGCATTCCGATATGTGCTTTTTCAGGTTAGCTCAATTATGACAACCACCGGTTTTGTTACTTACGACTTTGAGAAGTGGTCTATTGCGACACACATGATTTTACTTGTTCTTATGTTCATTGGTGGTTGTGCTGGTTCGACTGGTGGAGGAATAAAAGTAATCAGAGTTTATGTCCTTTTAAAATTTGTCTATACTGAAATACTCAAACTTCTGCACCCACAGGCAGTTATTCCTGTAAAAGTCGGGGCTTTGACTGTTGACAAAAAAATCATCGCAAACATATCCGGATTCTTTATCCTATATATATTAATTACAGTATTAGGTGTTGTCATAATGGCATTTTTAGGACTTGACTATCCGACAGCATTCGGTGCAGTAGCAGCAACAATCAATAATGTTGGTCCGGGTATCGGTTTGGTTGGTCCTACTGAAAATTATGCACATATCCATTCAGCAGGAAAATGGGTTTTATCATTTCTGATGCTTTTTGGAAGGTTGGAAATGTATACGTTCGTTGTCCTTTTTGCACCAGGATTTTGGAAAAAATAAATTAATTTTGTAAAATTCTTTTTAAAAATAAATATGAATAATAAAAGGACATATTCGATAATTGGATTTCTGATAATCTATGTAATCCTTTTGGAATTACTCATATATTTCGAAGGAAATACAACAAACGGAAAAATCAATAATCTTTGGGATTCATTTTGGTACTCGATAGTAACATTGGCTACCGTAGGATATGGAGATATTGTCCCAACTTCGACCGCAGGAAAAGTTATCGGACTAATTTTTGTATTTGGTAGTATTACAGTTCTGGGTGCAGTCATAGGTAAAGTATCAGATTTTATAACAGATATGAGAGAAAGGAAAAAAATGGGATATAGCGGAACAAAATTCGAAAATCACGTTGTGATAATTGGTCTGAACGCATTTGTCAAGCAAATTATAAAAACATTGCTCGATGCACATCA
>RCNQ01000101.1 GCA_003731675.1 Bacteroidetes/Chlorobi group bacterium ChocPot_Mid | reverse complement strand
CCAATAAATTATTTTTTATCTGTCCACTCTGGAATATATAATCAAAGATATACTCTTCCAGTTAATGGTATCATTATTCCAATTTCTGTGGTTCATACGAGTAATTACAATAAAGCATATCCGGGTGATAAAATCGTTGGACAATTGGCAATTATTATGCCATGGGAAACAATAAAAACAGGAGATATAACATGAAAACTATCATATTAGAAATATTAACTTTTATAATCAGAGCATGTAATTACCTGAAATCAAAGATAGAAATATCTCATTCAAAACTATTAATCAGAAAACCCGATAGAAGTTTATATAGAACCCCTGATGGTGATTTGTTTTGGCTGAATGTTACAGGATATGTTGATAGATGTATCATCAACGAGGGAATTTTTGAAAAAAAATCAGTACAATGGTTACCATACCTGTTAAAAGAAGGTGATATAGTATTAGATATTGGAGCGAATATTGGATATTACTCAGTATTAATTTCGAAAATTATCGGGAAAACGGGCTTTATATATGCTTTTGAACCAACCAAACATTTTTGTACTATACTTAAAAATAACTTAGATGAAAACAAAATAAATAATGTTGAGATTTTTGAATATGGATTATCTAACAAGAATCAAGAGTTGGAGATATTTATTGGTCCATCTTCTGCGACTCTTCATGAACCCGAAGGATATGAAGTAATCGAAGGAAAAGAAAAGATAAAGTTAACTACTTTAGATGAATTTGTTAAAGACAAAAATCTAAATAGAATTGACTTTATTAAAATTGATGTTGATGGTCATGAACCATTGTTCTTTGAAGGCGCTTGGTCATCGCTTGATAAATTTAGTCCAATCATTCTTTGTGAGATTAGTCATTTGCATTACTTTACAGCAGGTTTTACTGCATGGGATTTTTACAGAGAAGTAAGAAAGCATAATTATCACATTTATCATGAAGATAAATTGGAAATTATGGATACTGAAAATATGTTTTTGCGTAAATGTGCTAATTTTGATAGAAGTACAAATATTATTTTAAGTAAAAAACATTTAGACGTAAAGAATATTAAATAAAATACTTATGATTACAAATAAAATTATTAATATAGTTAAAATCAAATGCAGGTTACTTTTCAGAAAATCATATAGTAATCTGATTAAGTTATTTTACAAGTTACCTACATATAATTTTGACTTCAATGAAAATGAAATGCCTGTTAAACCTCCAATCCTTGATGATATTTGTCTGCCTCCTTTTATGGGTCCAAAAGACCACGATGATTATACTTCATTGATGAAAATTATTATGCATTATAAACCAAATAATGTTTTGGAGCTGGGAACTGCACACGGGAATACGGTAGCCAACATTTGCAATCACCTGTCAGATACAAAGGTATATACAGTTAATGCACCTATCGAAAAGCAAACAGGAAATCTGGTAACATATAACCTTGAGCAAAATGATATTGGCAGGGTTTATCGCAATCACGGGTTTGAAAATAGAGTTATCCAAATTTATGAGAATACTCTTTATATGGATTTATCAAAATACATCGATGGAAAAATAATTGATTTGGTAATAATTGATGCTTGTCACGATACAGATTATGTTATAAATGATTTTAAAAAAGTAATACCATTCGTTAAAAAGGGTGGCATTGTTTTATTTCACGATACACATCCAAGTATGGATAATCACTTAATCGGTAGTTATACTGCATGTATGATACTTAGGAAAAAAGGTTATGATATCAAGCATATAGAAAATACTTGGTGGGGATTTTGGATAAATAATAGTTAGCATAATTATGTCAATAAAACTAACGATAATAACAGCAACTTACAACAGAGGACACGTAATCAAAAAGTGCCTCGATAGTGTACTGGCTCAAAAATTCAAAGATATTGAACACTTAATAATTGATAATATGTCTTCTGACAATACTCAGGAAATTGTTGAGGAATATATTAAGAACGCTGATTATAAAGTCCGTTATATCAGGGAACCTGATAAGGGTATCTACAATGCATTCAATAAAGGTATCAGACTTGCAGAAGGAGAATGGATTCATTTTCTTAATTCTGATGATGAGTATTATGATACTGAACTTTTATTTAATATTTTTTCAGAAGATGTTGATTCTTACGATTTGCTGGCGTGTGGTATTTTAAAAGATACAAACAACCAATCGATACTATATGAACCAAGA
This sequence comes from Bacteroidetes/Chlorobi group bacterium ChocPot_Mid, assembly GCA_003731675.1. Taxonomy (GTDB): domain Bacteria; phylum Bacteroidota; class Ignavibacteria; order Kapaibacteriales; family UBA2268; genus ChocPot-Mid. The sequence goes on along the minus strand of RCNQ01000101.1, from coordinate 7,327 downwards.
TTTGATGAAAGCACAAACAATTACTTGTTCCAACATCCGGGTACAATATTGAAAAAAGAATTTTTAATTGTCCATGATATGTATAAAGATAATTTAAAAATTACTGCTGATGATGTTTTTAAATGGGAATACTATGATAAATCCAAATATAGTATTTACAAATCAATATTGGTCAAAATGTCAACTGGAGGGATTTCAAGTAAAATTACATTTTCCTATTTGATGGAAAGAGCCAAAGTATATTATTTATATAGAAAAATTTCTTTTTGGGAAAAAAGCAAAATAATTGTGCCTGAAGTTCTTTATTTTTTCTTTTGTAAAATAATTGATAGATTGAATAAATTTAAATTATTCAGAGTCTATTATCCAATCTTGAGGAAAAAAATTAAAAAGATAAAGTAATGGAAACAAAGCCGGAAAAAATAATGATATCAGTAGTGGTTTGTACTTATAACCGTTGCGATGTGCTTGCACTTTGCCTCGATTCATTGGCTAATCAAACCCTTGACAAAAATCTATATGAAGTGATAATTGTCAACAATAATTCGAATGATAACACAGAAGAAATAATTAAAAAGTATATAGCTAAAAACAATAATTTCAGAGCTTTTATTGAACTTGAACAGGGTTCAAGCCATGCTAAAAATAGAGGAGCTAAGGAATCAAATGGTGAATATTTAGCTTTCATTGATGACGACGGGAAGGCATTTCCTGATTGGATTGAAAAGATGAAAAAGTTCATAGATACTCATCCTGATGTTTGTGCCTTTGGTGGACCATATGTAGGAATTTCATCAAAATATATTCCTTTTTGGTTTCCTAAAGATTATGGTTCATGGAGTCTAGGAAATTACGAAAAAAAAATAAACTTCCCGAAAGAATGGCTTAGTGGTTCAAATATGGTGTTCAAAAAAGACATATTTTGGGAAGTTGGTGGGTTTGATGTTAAAAAAGGACCCATTGGTAAAAGTTTTTCTTACGGAGAAGATACATTTCTTTTGTACAAATTAAATAATAATCGCATTTCCATTTGGTATACCCCTGAAGTAAAAATATATCATTTGACCGCAGAACACAAACTTGCTTTTAATTGGATATTCAAATCGGGATATAATGCAGGGAAAGTAGATGAAATGATATTTAATCATAAACATTCCTTGTTTTATTACATAATTCTATTTAAATTTCATGTTTTTAAGTATGGTATCAAATTGGTTGATTTAAAAAAGTTCGGAGAAAATATATATAGATTATTTCATACATTGTCGTATGATGTAGGGATGATAGTAAATAAAGTGAAAGAAAAATATGAAAATTAAAAAATTAATAAAAATAATTGATATTATTTTTTCAGCTTTACGCAATCCAAGTATGTTTGGATATCTTGTTAGTTATCGAATAAATACTGAAATGGATAAATCTGTAAAATTGAATACCCCTTATCATATATCGAACTGTAAAATTGGAAAATATTCTTATATTGCCCCATATTCTAATATCTCTGAAACTTCAATTGGAAAATTTTGTTCGATTGGTCCTAACTTTTTTTGTGGTTGGGGAATTCATCCTACCAATGGATTAAGTACTTCACCTATGTTTTATTCAACATTAAAACAAAATGGCTTTACTCTCTCCAAAGTTGACAAGATTCAGGAGCGAAAGAAAATTAGTATAGGAAATGATGTCTTTATAGGAGCTAACGTAACCGTTTTAGATGGAGTAACTATTGGTGATGGTGCAATTATTGGAGCAGGTGCAGTTGTATCAAAGGATATTCCACCTTACGCTATTGCAGTGGGTGTACCAATCAAAGTTACAAGATATAGATTTAATGACGAGCAGATATCAAAACTACTAAAGATAAAATGGTGGGATTTTAGTGATGAAAATTTGAAAGATGTTGAAATATTATTTTTTGACATTGATAAATTCATTGAAAAATATGAGTAACTATTTATTGATTTTTATTAAAAATATATAATGACTTTATCACCAATCATAGTATTCGCATACAAAAGACCGCAGTTGCTCAGGCAGACTTTGGAAAGCTTGAGCAATAATCATCTGGCAGATGAATCCGATTTGTTTATTTTCTGCGACGGTCCTAAGCCGAATGCAAATGAAAGCGATTTGCAGAAAATTGCTGAAGTCCGCAAGGTAGCACGTGAAAAGCAATGGTGTAAAAGCGTAACAGTTTACGAGTCCGAAACGAACAAGGGTTTGGGTCCATCGGTCATCAGCGGAGTTACGAAGATAGTCAATGAATTCGGCAAAGTAATAGTCCTTGAAGACGATTTGCTTACATCTCCATTTTTTTTAGAATACATGAATACAGCTTTGGATAAGTATGAGCATGAAGAAAGAGTGATGCATATTTCGGGATATATGTTTCCGATAAAACAAATGACTGATGATTTATTTTTCTTTCGATTAACAACATGTTGGGGTTGGGGGACATGGAAAAGAGCATGGGATAAACTTGAAACAAATCCAAATGTTTTAAAGCAGAAACTCAAAAAAAGCAAATTATACGAATATTTTAATTTGGAAGGGCATGGAGATTTTGCACTACAATTAGATTTAAATATTAGAGGTATATTGAATACATGGGCGGTGAGGTGGTATGCAAGCGTCATCTTAAATGGAGGATTAAGTTTGCATCCGGGCAAGTCTTATGTAGAAAATATTGGTTTCGGAGAAGATGCTTCAAATACAAAAAAGGGCAGTAGTATATATCACATCAATGAGTTAGCAGATAAAGTAAATATTTACGACATACCTTTGGAAGAATCAATAATGGTCAGAGACTGGATGATGAAATTTTATGATTCAGCAAGAAGAAACAGCTATATGAAATTTTTATTTAAGCATTATACTGGTTCATTTATTGTTAGAAATATTATTCTATTATCAACAAAACTGTATGCAAAAAAACTTATATGAAAATACTTCACATATCTACATCTGATGATGGAGGTGCAGGAATTGCTTGCATTCGGCTTCATCAGGGTCTCTTAGAATTGGGTGTGGATTCGAAAGTATTAGTTTTTCTCAAAAGGCGAAATATTCCCGAAGTTTATCAGTTCTATGAAAATAAATCATCAAATTATATACTTGATAAATACCGATTTTTTAAGTTTGGGTTTTACGAAGGTATCAACAGACTGATGCTCCTTAACCGAGTGAAAGGAAATGAAATATTTACATTTCCTAAATCTTTGATACCCTTACACAATCATCCATTAGTTAAGGAAGCTGATATTGTTCATTTGCAATGGGTATCGTATTTCTTGAATTACGGTACTTTTTTCAAAAACATTAAGAATAAAAAAAATATCTGGACATTACATGACATGAATCCATTTACAGGTGGTTGCCATTATGCTTTGGATTGTCGAAAGTTTCAAAACGACTGCACGGATTGCCCTCAATTGCAAGGTAGCATTTGGTCAGATTATTCAAAATTTATACTTGATAAGAAGCTTAAAGCTTTAAAAGATGTAAATAATATAAGTGTAGTTTCTCCTTCACAATGGATGATGGAAGAATCAAAATCAAGTAGGTTATTCGGTAGGTTTACCAACTATTTTATACCTAATGGAATAGATACGGATAAATATAAAATTTTGGATAAAATAAAAGTACGGGACAAGTTGAAACTTCCACGTGACCGAATAATATTTTTATTTGTTGCAGATAGTTTGGACAGGAGACTAAAAGGGTTTGGAATATTGGTGAATGTATTGAAAAAGCATTTCAATAATAATAAAAATATATTGTTGCTGACCATTGGTAGTCAAAAGAATAAATTGGAAATAGAAGGAGTAGATATAATTAACCTTGGTTATTTAAGTAGTGAAGAAAAATTGAATGAAGCATACTCTGCTGCGGATGTATTTATTACTCCTTCATTAGCAGAATCATTTGGGAATACTGTTTTAGAGTCAATGTTGTGCGGTACACCTGTAATTGGTTTTCCGGTTGGTGGTGTAAAAGAACAAATAATAAATGGTAAAAATGGGATTTTGAGTATTGATATAACTGAAGATGCTTTAGCCGAAAGTATTAATGAGTTTGTTAATAAAAAATATATTTTCGAAAGTAATAAAATAAGAGAGATTTCTGAAAAGAATTACAATTTGAGGCAATATGCTGAAAAATACCTTGAAATATATAAAAGTCAATAAGATAAATCATCTCAACTATCAAATCTATCTTGGTTGATAACTTATATTCATCAAATTCAAATAGGAAGCAAAATTTTTTAATAATTCCAAAAAAATTTCGTAATTTTGTGATTTAAAAATGTTTATAAATAATTAAACAAATAAAATATTATGTTAAAACCTTTAAGTATTCTGTTTGTTACCAGTGAAGTAATTCCATTTGTTAAAGTTGGCGGTATTGCCGATGTTTCCTATTCTTTTCCGTTGGCTGTACGTGATATGGGTCATGATATAAGAGTGATGATACCCAAATATGGTTGCATTTCTGAACGTAAAAACAGGATTCACGATATCAACAGGTTGAGAGATATCACTATTGCCGTCGGTAAGTTAAGTGATGTTGCTACTGTTAAATCATCTTCTATGAACAATCCAAGGACCAAGGTTCAGGCATATATAACAACCAATAATAAGTACTTCGATTCGAAGAAAGGTATTTACGAGAATATGAACACAGGGGAAACTTACCCTGATAATGACGAGAGATTTGCTTTCTTCTGCCGTTCGGTTATTGAAACATGCCTGATTTTAAATTGGTTTCCTGATGTAATCCATTGCAACGACTGGCAGACGGCTATGATTCCGGCATATGCAAAATTACTTTTTCCTGAGCAGTTTAAAAATACAAGATTTGTCTTTACAATTCATAATCTCAATGACCAAGGGGAATTTCCTGCAAGTAGTTTTGATAAAACGGGCTTACCTGCAAGTATAAAAAATGATTTTATACACAAGAAGAATATGAACTTTGTTAAAGGGGCATTGAAGTATTCGGATTACGTAACGACTGTAAGTCCGAGTTATGCTAAGGAGATAACATCTGATGAAAAGTATACAAATGGATTGAGTGAAATTTTGTCGAAGATGAAAAATTTTAAGGGGATATTGAATGGTATTGACCCTTGGTACTGGAATCCGAGAAAAGATAAGCTCTTAAAAAATAAATATGATAAAGATTTTTGGAGCTATAAGGAAGCTAATAAAAGTTTTGTTCTTAAAAAGTTCAATCTGGAAGTAAAAGAAGGTACTCCCTTGATTGCTATGATAACAAGATTGGACAAACAAAAAGGAATTGATTTGGTAATTGAATCTTTAGAAACATTGATGAAAGAAGATGTTCAGTTTGTTTTGTTGGGAGAAGGTAAGCCAGAATACAAGCAAAAATTGACAAATTTAGCAAAGAGCTATAAAGAAAAATTTGCTGTAAGTTTCGGGTTTAATGAGGAGTTAGCACATAGAATCGAAGCAGGTGCAGATATTTATCTATTACCCTCGGAGCATGAGCCTTGTGGTTTAAATGCTTTATATTCATTGGCTTATGGGGCAATACCGGTGGTACGCGAAACTGGAGGTCTTAAAGATATAGTAACTGACATTGACGAAGAAAAACTCACCGGGAATGGTTTTACGTTTAAAAATTATAAATCTGTTGACTTATTAAAAGCAATTGGCAGGGCTATTCGTCTTTATCAAAATAAGGAAAATTGGGAAGGGATAACTGTCCGTAATATGGAGCAGGATTATTCCTGGAAACCAAGGATTTCTGAATATGATGATATTTACAGGTTGATTACAAAGTGATATTGCAAAAAAGTTATAATAAGTTAAAGATTTGAAATTGAAGATTTTGAATAGTGAATCGTGTCATTTTTCTTATGGCAGAATTAAAGTTTTGATTGTGGTTTTTATCACAAGTTTAGTTTTATTTTCCTGCAACGAACAACCTACTTTTGTTGGTGAAACATTACTTCAAGACACTGTAACGTTGTATGCTTTGAGTACTTCAACCAACGATTTGATAAGTGGGGATTCGACATTTATTTTTAACATTAATACAGTGAACAAAGGTACCTTCCATATTGGTAAAGCAAATGGTATAACTGCATTAACTTTGGTTAGGTTCAATGAGCCACTGAAGCAAAATACTAATGATTACGATTTTTTTGCAAGTTACGATGAAAGTAAAATTGTCAGTTGCAAAATTAAACTTTATCCCTTGAGATATACTTTTGGTGATTCGACGAATCCAAACTCTTTATCTTTCAGGGTTTACAGGGTGAATAACTGGTGGTCAAACTTGACGACGTATGATTCATTGGAGTCAGGTAATATTATTGATAAGTCTCAGGAAGTTGGGAGATTTAATGGTTCTATATCTCAAAAAGATACAATGGATGCTATTGATTTTGACCTGAGTAAAAAGGTTTTTTTGGACTGGTGCAAGCAGTGGTACAATACCAAAAAGGGGGACACGAGTATTGTGTGGGGATTGGCGTTTGTGGCAGACGAGGGTTCGTCTGTTATAAGGCAATTTGCGGGTACTTCACAAAACAGCACAAATGTAATTGAAATGATTGTTACATATTTAGATTCGACAAATACTTTAGATACTCTTGTTGTAAAAGAAGCGATGGATAAGCCATTTTATAAAATTGACAATTTTGATAGTAAATCAATTACTGTTCAAGGTGGGACAACATTGCGAAGCAGATTGTATTTTGATGTAAGTCAAATACCTGTATTGTCAGCTATACATTCTGCACAATTCGAAATGACAGTAAAGACTGATGGTTGTGTTTACGGGAATTTTGGTATGGATTCGACGTTATACGTAGAATTGTATCCAAATGGACATACGCTCGACAAGGATACTTCATTGAAAACATATATGGCAGAAAAAAAAGAAAATAAATTTTTTATTGGGAGCATAACTTCGAGTGTTGAGTACTGGAACAGGAATGGAGGCAAAGGTTTTCTTGTTTTCCATCCTGAAGGTGCAAGAAATGAAAGATGGGAACTCGACAGATTGCAGTTTTATGGTACTAATGAGCCAGACAGCTCTAAAAGACCATCTCTAAAAATAATTTACTCGAGGATAAGAGGTAAATAGTAAAAAATAATTGCAGAATGATAAGAACCGTGAAAAATATTGTAACATCCAATTTATATAAGCTTAGTGTAGCTGTGGTATTGTTATTTTCTGTATTTTTTAATAGCCAGAATTTATTTTCACAGGGTGGTTCGAATTATTCAATTTTTGGGATTGGGGATATTGAAACATCAACAGGTTCTGCTTATGAATCTTTGGCAGGTACATCTAT
>RCNQ01000100.1 GCA_003731675.1 Bacteroidetes/Chlorobi group bacterium ChocPot_Mid | reverse complement strand
GCATTGCGATTCAACGTATGTAACAAAACAACAAGCACCGCATTGGAATCGCATAGCGATTCAATGTATGTAACAAAGCAACAAGCACCACATTGGAATCGCATAGCGATTCAACGTATGTAGCTTTCGGTTCGATAACAAAAAATGCTGAATTGTCATATCTTTCATTACCGTTATTCATGTTATTCATGCCATAGCGATTTGGAGTAAATGAAGCACCACCGGCTCCGATTAGTGTGTTTACTGTAAAGTGTATAAGACTATTTGACGAATTTATATATTCAAGAAATAATCCGCCATAACCGATTTGAAAGTAATAATCTCTTCTATCGTAGGGTCAGATTGATTATATATGGCGGGTGCATCCACAATACTCACAAGTCCGTATCCACCTCCACCTATGGTAAGGTATGTCCAATGACCCAGCCACCTTTTCCTCCCATCATGACAGCAAATTGCTACATAAAAGATGTGAACTTCACTTCAGGACAACCATAACCCCCGAATTCATACTCTTTGTTACCAAATAATGTTTTTACTTCGCTTTCCTGAGTCAGAACAGGTAAAGAAATAATGATAATCTCCAGCAGATAAATTAATCTTTTTAAAAGTATTTCCCAAAAAAGTTAATCAATTGTTTTATTATCTTAATCATCATATCTCGAAACTACATAATTTATTAATTTTATCATTTACTTTTTATATTACTTTAAATAGGAAAAAGAAAAAAATTAAGAAATCGAATTACGATTCAATATTTTTAAAATTTGTTCATCATTCCTTTATCTTCGATTCATCACATCACTTCCACCCAGTCGGGATTGTGGAGTAATCAGAAAGATTCGTGCAGTTGGAGAAGCACTTTGTTCCATTTGGTGTCGGTGACAGTTCCCAAAGCTTCTTGCCTTCCAAATTTGTTGGACTCTCACCGCTCAGCATCCGGCAATCTTCGAATGCCCTGGAGAAGTCAGTAACCTTTGTGTTTTTGTCGAAGAGGTGGGGTGGAATAGTAGTCAAGGAATAGCACCTGAAAAAAACATAAGAAAACGTTGTAACCTTGGTGTTTGCATCGAACAAACCATCCGGAACATTCGTGAGCGAATAACACTTGGCAAAAGTCCACGCAAAGTTAGTGTTGTTTATGTGTTTGTCGAACAATCCGGGTGGAATTGACGTGAGAGAATCGCAGTTATCAAACGTTGCGTAGAAGTTAACTACATTAGTCTGAGCATTGAACAGCCCGGGTGGAATGGACTTTATCCTTTTACAGGCAAGGAAGGTATCATAAAATGAATTAATTTCCGGGCATTGGTCAAATAATCCTGCGGGGATGGATGGGATGTTTTCGCAGTGCTTGAACATCTCGGTGGCAGAATTTAATCCTGTGATACCTCTTATCGGTGACTTGATTGCTGAGATAAGTCGTGGGGTACCAAGACCGGGATCCGGGCTAATGAAAAAGTCGATGTGATTAACGTACCCACTCATCTTGACTGTATACACACCTGCCATAGTGTAGCTGTGCGTCGCGTTCACCGTGGTATTGTAGTCATTGGTTTTGCCGTCGCCCCAGTCAACATGCAGTGTACCTGGATTGACAAACCGTACTATGAAATCCTGGGGGGAACTTGTAGTCGTGACTTCAATCTGGAAATTATTCGTATCGGGCAATTCAGCATTACTAACAAAGATTATGCTATCAATATTTGATACGTTGAAAGTTTTGGTATCCTCTGATTGGAAAATCTTCATTATTTGATTTTCCTCAAATAATATCGAATCAATTTCCCTAATATCGATATCATTCTTTATGTTTCCTTTCTGAAAAACAAGAATTGAATAGGATAGATTCGAATTAGTATAAGTCAGATTCCTGATATCTTCAATTTTATACTCCTTAATGCTACCGTCATCCAAATAAAATTTTATTGCAGGTACTTGGGAAAAAACCTGATAGTTGATTGATAAAAAAGCTATAATACAAAATACTTTTTTCATTGCATCTCTATTCTACAATCATTTAATATTTATTCCAACATTACAAAACTACGTAAAATTTCGTATTTTTGCTATTTACTTTTTGTTTCACTGATTATATTAATTTGATTACAATGTTAGATTTACAACTTAATGACCAGGAGGCGATTCGTCTCCAAAAGCTAAAGGAAATTGAGGATGATGGAACCGTTTGCTATCCCCATAATTTCGAAAAAACTCATGATGCTGAATATATTTTAGCTAATTTCTCTGATGATAATCCCCAGAAATTAAATAATGTTTCCGTCGCAGGTAGAATAATGAGCGTCCGAAATATGGGGAAAGCAAGTTTTTGCCATCTTCAGGATAGCACAGGAAAAATTCAGGTCTATCTTAAAAAAGACGACTTAGGCGAGCTTTATGAAACCTTCAAAAAACTCGACATCGGCGATATTATTGGAATTAATGGCTATGCTTTTAGAACAAAAACAGGGGAAATCTCTATTCACGCTACAAAAATGACTTTGCTTTGCAAATCCTTACGCGTCATTCCTACACCAAAAGAAGAAATTGATGAGCAAGGAAATAAAATCATTCACGATGCTTTTGCCGACATTGAATTAAGATACCGAAAAAGATACCTCGATTTAATTGTCAATCCCGAAGTACGTTCCACCTTTCAAAAAAGGTCAAAAATCATTACCGAAATCCGAAGATTCTTCGATGAAAAGGGCTGGCTCGAAGTGGAAACACCTGTTTTGCAACCTATTTACGGTGGTGCCACAGCACGCCCATTCATCACTCATCATAATACACTTGATATTGATTTATACCTCAGAATTGCTGATGAATTATACCTGAAAAGACTCATTGTCGGCGGTTTCGAAGGTGTTTACGAAATCAGCAAAAACTTCCGCAACGAAGGGATGGACAAAATGCACAATCCCGAGTTCACAGCTCTCGAAATTTATGTTGCCTACAAAGACTACCTCTGGATGATGGAAATGACCGAAACACTCATCAATACCGTTGCGAAAAACGTCATTGGCACCGATGAAATCCAATATGGAGGAAATAATATTTCGCTCAAACTCCCTTTCAGAAGAGCCAAAATGTTCGACCTCTAC
>RCNQ01000099.1 GCA_003731675.1 Bacteroidetes/Chlorobi group bacterium ChocPot_Mid | reverse complement strand
ATATATAACCAGGCAATATGAGTTGAATAACCTCTGCATTGAAAGAAGAGCCAGTGAATTATCAGAAAAAGAACCAGAAAAAGCAGAACTCTTCAAGTCATTTTTAGATTATCAGAAACAAAAGCATCAATTATTTTCAAAGGATGTTAGCTGTATAACATGGCTTCTCAAGACAAATTAATTTTTGAATGAAAAAAGATTTACAGCTCTATGTTTTTACCGACTTTGATGGGACTATAACAATCAAAGATATAGGTGACGAATTATTCAGAAAATACAGCAAATTCGATTTTTACATTCAAAAGCTTCTCTCAGGAGAAATCACAATCCATCAATATTGGATTGAAGTTTGTAAAAATCTGGACAAAAATTTAAATTTAGAAACTATCAGACAATTTGCCCTCAGCTTCGAAGTTGACCCATATTTCAAACAATTCGCCTGTTTTTGCGAGCAAAATCAAGTTCAGCTATCAATTGTCAGTGACGGTTTCGATACATATATTAATCCAATAATCCAGTCATTACAACTAAATAAAATTGAAATTTTCTGTAATACATTAATTTTTGAAAAAAAAAATATTATCCCGATATTCCCTTATGCCAGTGAATCTTGCAAATGTCTTTGTGCGTCATGTAAGAGAAATACAATTTTATCAAATATTCCCGAAAATGCAATCATTGTCTTTATCGGCGATGGTTTTTCTGATTACTGTGCAGCTGAACACTCAGACATCATCTTTGCTAAGGATAAATTAGCTGCATACTGCAATGAAAATAAAATTCCTCACTATCCATTCTCAACATTTTTGGACGTCCGGAGAATTTTGGAAGATATTATTAAAAAGAAAAAATATAAAATCCGCAATCAGGCTAGATTACTTAGGAAAAAAGCTTACGAAACAGAGTAATGGCAATTTAAATAAATCCCAAAAACTAAAATTATATTTTTAAAAATAACTTCTACTTACTATTTTCTATCTTCTTAAATCGTTCCTCCAGTACCCGAAGCATCAGCAATGCCTTCAACAACCCCTTTTATCAACCTTGAAGTCTCTTCCCTGATAGCATCACCCATGTGACTTCTCTCAACAAGTTCATCAATTCTCTCTTTTGCTTCACGTATCTCACTCTTCTCAAACAAATCTTCAAGTAATCGGGTAACCTGAACGAGACATAACAACGCCACATTCCGCTCATCAGGATTCTCGTGTCTTAGGATAAACTTCTTAATTCGTGACCTCAATTCCTTTTCTGGTTCTGGATTGATTGTCGGATACTTTGTCTTTGTAATTAAAGATAAAACCTTATACTTCTCTTCCTTCAAAACATTACTTCTTACTAAATGCTGTAGTGTCCTTTCCTTCAGATTCTTAATTTTATCCGTGATTTTAAGCATCCAGTACTTTGTATCCTTTTTCTTTCCTGAATCTACAATAATCTTTAAAATCTCATCAAAAAAATCATTTCCCGTCGGAGTTGGGTCCTTCACTATAATTCTGTTATCCTCATAGTCAATCTTATTAGCAAAATATAATTCAATTAAAACAGCTCCAACTATCGAAAAAGGAAGAATACCCATTGCAGTAAAAAGAACTGTGCCCTTTTCATCCTTCAGGGCTATCAACATCAATTGTTCAGGTAATGTCAGCATAGTTTCCTTTAAAATTTGTTTATTATCTTATGTAATTTAAAAAAATTAAGTCAAAAACAAAACTTTTTTTGAGGTATTGTAATAACTCTATTGCTAATATCGGATTTATCCTAAATTTATTTTTTTGACATTTTAAGAAAATCACTTATATTTGTAGTTCTATTATTTCAGAAATTCTAAAAATATAGAAATTAATGTATTATAAATAAATTTTTTTTTGTGAGGAATCATGAATTATACAGGTCCTAAAGTCAAACTTTCAAGGAAGTTAGGGATTGAATTAACGCAGAAAGCTGCAAAATATACATCGAAAAAACCTTATGCTCCAGGTCAGCACGGCGCTACGAAAAGAAGAGCCAAGCAATCTGACTATGGAAGGCAATTGCTCGAAAAACAAAGACTTCGCTTACAATACAACGTATCCGAAAAACAAATGAGAAATTACTACAAAAAGGCAACAAAATTAACTGGCAATACTGGCGAAATTCTTGTCCGCTTGCTCGAAACCAGGTTAGATGCTTTGATTTATCGCTCTGGTCTCGCAAGAAGTATTTACATGGCAAGACAATTGGTCGGACACAAACATGTTACCGTCAATGGCAGTATTTTGAATATTCCTTCCTATCAGGTCAAAGTGAACGATGTTATAGGAATCAAACCTTCAACCAGAAAAAATGAAATCATTCAGGATTCAATTCGCTCTTCAGCACCTCCTGAATACATTGAGCTTTCAAAAGCAGATTTTTCTGCCAAATTAATTAGCTTACCTGCAAGGGAAGTTGTCCCTGTTCAATGCGAAATTTCTTTGGTCGTTGAATATTACTCAAGATAATCAATAAATTAACTCTTAAAAAGTCAGTTCTCAATAAACTGACTTTTTTTTTAAAAAAAGTTATGTTTAAAAGCTTATTAATTTTGTAAAGGGATAAATTTTGAAATTTTTTATATACCTTGTTACTACAATTCTTGTTGTATTAACTTCTAACACCATATATGCTCAGTACGATTCTCTTCAGATTTATAAAAATTATAGAAATATCGTAGAGAAAATCTTTAACGCCGCTCATAGAGATTCATCAGCATGGCAACAACTTGCTTACATGTGCGACACCTATGGACCTCGTCTTTGCGGTTCTGAAGGATTAGAAAAATCCTTAAATTATATGTTTGAACAAATGAAAAACGATGGCTTACAAAATGTAAGAAAAGATGAAGTAATGGTCCCAAAATGGGTGAGAGGCGATGAATACTGTGGCATGATTTCTCCACGAAAAACCAAACTGCACTTCCTTAGTCTTGGTGGTAGTGTTTCCACACCAAAAGATGGTATCACTTCTGAAGTAATCGTTGTTAAAAGCTTCGATGAACTTGATCGCAGGAAAAATGAAATAAAAGGTAAAATTGTACTCTATAATGAACCATATATCAATTACGGACAAGCAGTTGCTTATCGCTGGGCAGGTGCAGTTAACGCTGCAAAATACGGTGCTGTTGCAAGTCTGTGCAGGTCTGTCAGCCCGATTGGTATGCAATCTCCTCACACAGGAAGCATTATGCCTTATCCTGATACATTAACAAAAATCCCCCATGGTGCTTTGTCTCACGAAGATGCAGACATGATAGAAAGAATTGTCAGTAGGGGAGAGAAAGTTATCCTGAAAATCTATATGGAAGCTCAAACCTTACCTGATGTCATGTCATTCAACGTTATCGGAGAGCTAAAAGGTACAGAAAAACCTCAGGAAATTATCACTATTGGCGGGCACAGCGATTCTTGGGATGTTGGCTCAGGTGCACAAGACGATGCTTCTGCTTGCTTTGCTACATGGAAAGCTTTGAAAATCTTAAATGACTTAGGATTAAAACCCAAAAGGACAATTCGTGTTGTGCTATGGGTGAATGAAGAAAATGGGTTAAGAGGTGGCAAAGACTATGCTGAAAGGTATAAAAATGAAAATCATATACTCCTTTTCGAATTCGACTCAGGAATATTCCCTATTGGTGAATTTGGCATTAACGGCTCGGATTCTGTATTTTCCAAAGCTAAATCAATTGAAAAAGTTTTAAGGGATTTTGGTAATATCCGTATCAAAAAAGGTGCATGGGGGATTGATGCTCAACAACTCGCTGAATTAAAAAAGATTCCCTTGATGAACTTCAATACCGATGACGAAGAAAAATACTTTTGGTTTCATCACTCAGCAACAGATACTCCTGATAAAATCAACCCAAAAGATATGAATGATTGTATTGCTGCTATTGCGGCTATGATGTATATTTACTCAGATTTACCGTAAATTTATTATTTTATATTTTTTTATTAATGGGAAAATAATTAAATGACCAAACAAGAATTAGCCAAAGCAATATATCGCACATCTCATTTAACAGGTGAATTCAAACTCCGTTCGGGTGCAATCAGCAATGAATACTTTGATAAATATCAATTCGAGTCCAATCCTGAGCTTCTTCTTGAAATATGCCAGCATATAATTGACATTCTTCCTGATGATTTCGATGCTCTCGCAGGTCTTGAAATGGGCGGGATACCTATTGCTGTGATTCTTTCACAATTAACCGGCAAACCTGTCTGTTTTGTTCGCAAAAAAGCAAAGGAATACGGCACTTGCAATCTTGCAGAAGGTACTGAAATTTTTGGTAAAAAATTACTCGTCGTTGAAGATGTAGTCACAAGTGGGGGACAGGTAATTCTCAGCTCTCAGGAACTCAGAGATAAAGGTGCTGTAATTACTGATGCTATTTGCGTTATTGACAGGGAATCCGGTGGGAAAGATGGCTTAAATAACATTGGAATTAATTTAAATCCTTTATTTACTATGTCAGAAATTAAAAGTTATCTATAACTTATCTGTGCTTGAAATTTATGGCATCTTTTGTGCAGGAATCTAAACATTCCCCGCAAAAATTGCATTCAATACTGTTGATTTTATTCTCACCATTACTTTTGGAAATTGCTCCAATCTTGCAGGAATCATTACAAATATTACAACTTGTACAATTATCATTATAATTCAGCTTCCTTGCACCGGGAATCTTACTTACTATACCCAAAACTAAACCTATTGGGCAAGCCGCCTGACAAAATGGTCTGTGAATAAAAACTGATGTCAAAATTAACAAACCCAATAAATACCAACCAATCTGATAAGCCGAAATAAAATTAAAAGAAACCAGAAACGGGTCAATCTTACAAAACCAGTTTGTCTTGGTTATTGCTAATTGCGTTATAAGTACTAAAAATAAAATAATCCT
>RCNQ01000098.1 GCA_003731675.1 Bacteroidetes/Chlorobi group bacterium ChocPot_Mid | reverse complement strand
AAAATTATTATCCTGCATATTACTCTAAAGATGTTGAGCCAATATATTCATGGGAAAAAGGGGAAATTATTGAAGCTTCTGGTAGTTTAATTAAGGATATTTTTATAAAAACCAAGAAAGTTACTCCAACAAGCGGACCTGGCAAAATAAGTGGTAAAGTAGAAATGTTAATCTTTAATCTGATGAATATTTCATACTCACAATTATCTCCTCTTGGAGTAACCGTTTTTGCTATCGACCAATCAGATATAATATGCAAATATTCTTATACTAATACTGGGAATGGGACATACAATTTAGATAATTTAGGATTAAGTCAATGGAAGATAACTGGGGAAAAAATCGGATTAACTGATGAAAATGCAAAACAAACATTGACATTAACTCAAAATGAACCAATTCATAATAATTTATTATTATATTATTCTTTCGGAAGTTCTGTTGATGAAGATGCTGAAAAGATTTCATCGGTTTATCCCAATCCTGCGGGGTCTGTGATAAACATTGCATTCAAGGAAGACAATGTAATTACAAGCAACATTAGTGTTATTGATAACCTTGGTATTGAGAGAATTTCGTTTGAAAATAGTAATTCAAATCTAACTGTTGATGTTTCATCATTGCCAGCAGGTACATATTTCCTCAGAATTTCGAGGGGAACAAAGTTTTATACAATTCCATTTGTTAAGCTTAAAGATTAATGTTAAGCTTTATTCAATTTTTCAATAGCTCCGGCTTTGCAGTCGGAGTTATTTTATTTTTTACAATCGACAGAATAAGGATAAATTTGAATTTATAATAATTAATGAATTTAATAAAACTGAAATGTCAGACAAAATAAGAAATATGTTTTCGGAGATAGCCGGAAGTTATGACCTGCTGAATGATATATTATCTTTTGGTATTCACAGAAGATGGAAAAATCAAGTTGTAAGACTCGCGGAAGTATCAGGAAAAACTGATATTAAATTACTTGATTTGGCGACGGGCACAGGCGATTTGGCAATTAACTTTAAAAAAAAATTTAAAAGCACTTGTGCTGTTACTGCTGTTGATTTCAGCGAAAAAATGCTTGCGATAGCCAAGGAAAAAGCAAGGAGTATGAATCTTGAAATAGATTTCAGGCAAGGTGATGCAACCAAATTAAATTTTGAGGATAATAGCTTTGATGTCTCGACAATTGCTTTTGGGATACGTAATGTAGATTCCGTTGTTAGTTGTTTAAATGAGATGAGTCGTGTAGTAAAATCAGGAAGCAAGGTTATTGTTCTCGAATTTGGTCAACCAAAAGGTTTATTCTCGGAATTATATACAATTTATAGCAAGTATATTATCCCTTATTTAGGGAAAATTATTTCAAAGAATTTTAATGCTTACAATTACCTGCAGGATAGTTCAGCAAAATTTCCTTGCGGGGGAGAATTTATTGATATAATGCAATCAACGGGCAAATTTTCCGAAATATTTTATCAGCAATTATCTTTTGGAATAGCTTTCATTTATGTAGGAAAGACTGTATAAAAAATGTTGCTTTTTTAAGATAGACACAGGTAAAAAGGACATAAGTTATATATGATAAAGTAAAGAAGATAACAGGAATAAAAGCTTGAAAAATCATTCATGTGTTTATTTAAATTGATTGTTAATGGAAATTTGATTTTTTTATAATTATTAATATTGTTAAGTTGTTTAATGAATTTATGCAATTTTTTTATTTTGAATTGAATAATGAGAAGTGAGGCGAAATGAAGACATTAATTGAACCGTTTAAGATTAAAACAGTTGAGGAAATCCCTATAACAACTATTGGTCAGAGAGAAAAATTATTAAAGGAAGCTTTTTACAATCCATTTTATTTGAAGTCGCAATTTATTACAATTGATATGCTTACAGATAGCGGCACAACTGCAATGAGTTCGAAGCAATGGGCAGGTTTGATAGATGGAGATGAATCATATGCCGGTTCGAAAAGTTATTATAAATTTGAAAAAGCAGTAAAAGATATCACTGGCTTCAAATATATTATACCTGCACATCAGGGCAGAGCCGCTGAAAGGATTTTATTTACTTTATTAGGTGGTAAAGGGAAAATTATACCAAATAACACACATTTTGATACAACCCGTGGCAACATAGAATATACAAAAGCCGAAGCTGTAGATTTTGTAACAGAAATAGGAAAACAGGCAGATAAAGTTGCAGATTTTAAAGGGAATATGGATGTTGATGCTTTAGAGAAGTTCATTAAAAAGGTCGGTGCAAAGAATATACCTGTCTGTATGATGACAGTAACCAATAATACGGGGGGGGGCCAGCCTGTCTCAATGCAGAATATAAGGGAGACCAAAGCTGTATTGAAAAAATACGGGATTCCGCTGTTTTTGGATTGTTGCCGTTTTGCAGAAAATGCATATTTCATTAAGCTAAGGGAAAAAGGATATGCGAATAAGACCGTAAAGCAAATAGCTCAGGAAATGTTTTCTTACGCTGATGGTTGCACTATGAGCGCCAAAAAGGACGGACTTTCCAATACAGGAGGATTTATTGGAACTAATGATAGAAAACTTGCAGAAAAAGCGAAGGAGCTTTTGATAATAACAGAAGGATTTATTACATACGGAGGATTGGCAAGGAGAGATTTGGAAGCATTGGCTATTGGTTTTCAGGAAGTTTTGAATGAAGATTATCTTCAATACAGAGTTGGTCAGGTGAAGATGTTTGGGGATTTGTTAATGAAGTATGGTGTGCCGATACTTGTTCCGACTGGGGGGCATGCAGTTTATCTTGATGCAAAGCGTTTTGCAAGGCATATACTTCCGGAACAATACCCAGGGCATAGCATTGCTTTGGAAGTTTACCGTGTAGGTGGAATACGAAGCTGTGAAATTGGCTCCGTTATGTTTGGCAGGAAAGATGAAAATGGAAAGCATATTGCACCGAATATGGAGCTTGTCCGATTTGCAGTTCCACGAAGGGTTTACACAAAAAGTCATATCGAATACACTGCAGAGGCAATAGCAGAGGTATATGACAACAGAAAGAAATTAAAAGGTGTTAAAATTGTCTGGGAGCCTCCGTTTTTAAGGCATTTTACAGCAAAGTTTGAATATATAAAATAATATTCCGTCAAAGTTGAAATTATTTTGTCGGTAAATGCTTCAATCAACTGAAATTTTAATTAGTGAAGTAATAAATTTTACTTTGAGTAGTTACTATTACTTTAAATAAGTTTCATAATTTATTTTTTAAATATTTTAAGTAAAATGAAGAGATTTTTGGGGATAATTGTAATAAATTTGTTTTTGTTCGCTTTCACTTTGAATAGTCAGCAATCCTTTGTAATAGCAACCGCCACACAGAACGTGCATTATAAATTTCAAAGATGGAAAACATCGAAGGATTTCCCTGAGGAATATATTGCTGAATATAAAAAACAAGGTTTCTTTGTTACAAGTTTACAGAATTATAATAATTTTTGGACGGTTGTCATATCTAAAACATCGGTTATTAAAGAGCAGTTGGTTGTCAGAAGTAACGATTTCCCAGATGAATATATTAATGGAAGAATATACCAAGGGTGGAGTATCAATTCAATCTGTTATTCTAATAAGGAATGGTTTGTCGTGATGGATTTACGCAGATTCAGCAGAAAAGAAGAACAGGAGTATTATTATGGCTTAAGGTATCCTAAGGAAGAGATTAAAAAGGCAAATGAAAAAGGTTACTATGTTTCAAAGTTGCAGTATAATAATGGTTATTGGATTGCTTTATTTTCAAGAGATAGTGATGCAAAGCGAGAAAAATTCAGTCAGGAGGTATTAACAATCAGGTCATTTGATGATGTGAGCTTGAAAACATATCTTAATGGAGGATGGCATATCAGCGATATGACATTTAAAGATGGAATAGTAGTTTTATTAACAGATGGTCTGAATTGGGGGAGGCAGGATAACAGGATAGTGCTGTATTCAAATATGAGTGAAGTTATCAGTAACTGGTGGAATTATAAGTATTCCATTACAAATTTGATTACTATTTATGATGTGATATTGAATGTAAGTTCTGCAGATAATTCTGAATATGTGAACAAGTTTTTTCTGTTAAGTGAGAAACCTACCGGAGAAGATGATGCAAGATTTATCGAATTTATTGAAGATAATAAGGACACGGAAGTAGGATTTAGGGGATTGCAGAAGTTAGCAGGAGTAAGTATCAATGATAAGAAATGGGACAAAGGTATTGCTGTTTATGAAAAATATCGTAGCAAATTCCCAAGCTTTAAGGATAAAATAGATAAAATAGTAGCCATTTTAAAAGCAGATGCTGAGGGTGTGAAAATAGAAAATCTGGGTGAGAATATTAACTCGGAATACAATGATTATTTCCCGATAATAACATTGGAGGGTAAAAGATTATATTTTTGCAGTTTTAATCGTGAAGATGGTTATGGTGGGGAAGATATTTATTATTCTGATGAAAAAAATGGAGTCTGGCAAAAAGCTGTAAACATCGGGATGCAAATAAATACTGGGTCACATGAAGCACCTTTGGGAATTTCTGCAGATAATCTTGAACTTACGGTATTCGGAAATTATTCGGAATCATTTGGTAATGGGGATATATTTTATTACAAGAAAATGGGTGATAATTGGAGCGAAAGAAAGCATTACGATGAGCCGATAAATTCGCCTTACTTTGATTCTGATGTTTGTTTTTCGAGTGATGGCAATGCAATTTTCTTTGTATCGGACAGACCTTATGATGGAGATTATGACGAAAAGGATAATTTCAGCAAAGGAATATGGGGCGGAAATCTCGATATTTATGTAACAGTGAAAACCGACAGTGGGTGGTCAGATGCAATTAATCTTGGAAAGACAATAAACACAAGATACATTGACCGTTCACCCTTTTTGCACCCTGATGGGAAGACTCTTTACTTCAGTTCAAGCGGTCATACAGGTTTAGGTGGTTTGGATGTTTTCAAATCAACAAGGTTGAGTCAGACCAGCTGGACGGAATGGAGTGAACCCGTTAATCTCGGTAAGGAAATCAACACTTATGATAATGACTGGGGCTACAAGATATCGCTTGACGGGAATTTTGCTTATTTTTCTGCTTTCAATAATGAGGATACAACAAAAAAGCAAGATATTTTCAAAATAAGGTTGCCCAAAAAGGCAAGACCTGATATGGTGGCAACCATAAAAGGAAGGGTAGTTGATGCGGAAGGTAAACCATTGTCTGCAAAAATCAAATGGGAAAATCTTTCTACAGGTGAAGCAATGGGAGAGCTGAACTCTGACCCGATTGATGGTTCATTTTTTGTTGTGCTTCCGATTGGAAAAAAATATGGATATTATGCCGAAAAAGAAGGGTATTATCCTGTCTCAAAAAATATTGACTTAACCAGAAATATTGATACAATGCTGACTTTGTATGAAGATGTTGTTCTGTTACCGATAAAGCAGATTAAAGAGAAAAACATATCAATAAGAATCAACAATTTATTTTTCGATTTTAATTCTTCCGAACTTCTTAGTGAATCTTATCCTGAACTTAATCGTTTGATTAAATTTCTTGAAGAAAACCCTGATGTCAGGTTAGAGATTTCTGGTTATACAGATGATATTGGCTCTGAGCGATACAATAAAAAACTTTCGATTGAAAGAGCGAAAGCAGTTATGAATTATCTCGTCAGCAAAGGAATAAATCAGAAATTGCTGACAGCCAAGGGTTACGGCAAGTCAAATCCTGTTTCGCAAAATCAGACTGATGATGGAAGAGCTTTGAACCGTAGAGTTGAAATCAAGATTATTGATTCAAAGAAATAATATTATTTAATCATTCAACCAGCTGTCATTTTCTCAGCTTTTAAAGGAATTGAGCAGATAAATTCAGTTCCGGGATGTTCAGAATCACCTAAATAAGAAGGTGATTTGAAATTAATAGTTCCATTGTATTTCTCAATGATATTTTTTACAATTGACATACCCAAGCCGGTTCCTTCTATTCCTTCTTTCTTTGAAAGAGGTGTTCTGAAAAATTCTTGGAAAATTTTATCCTTGGAACTGTCGGGTATTCCTATTCCAGTATCAGCTATGCTGATTATGATATTGTCTTCCTGCCTGACTAAAGTAACTTCAACTTTTCCGTTGTTTGGAGTATATTTGAATGAATTGGAAATCAAATTGGAAATAGCTAATTTGATTAATTCCTTCTCAGCTTGAATTGTGTAATCGGTTTCAGTATTAAATATCAGATTAAATGTCAGATTTTTTGATTCAAAAAGGATATGCATTTCTGTAAAAATCTCGTCAATTATATTTTTGATGTTTATATCTTCCAAAGCGACAGTGTCCGCATCAAGTTTTAATCTTGAGATTTGGAGTACTTTATTTATAGTTTCGATAGCATTTTCGAGTCTGTGTTGTGAACGCTCCAAAGGTCTGAGATGTTCTTCTTTGATGTCACCAAGAGTTTTATCTAAAATCATATTAAGATATGTCTGTGCGGCGGCAATTGGAGTTTTGAGGTCGTGAACTACAGACATCACATATTTTTGTTTGTTCTTTTCTGCGTTTTGTAAATTGTCATAGGCAATTGTCAAATCCTTCTCTCTTTGATAAAGCTGTCTTGCAATGGAATTAGCGAGATATATACTGAAGAAAAGAGTAATGGCATTGATAAGAAAGAAGACAATAAGGTAAACTTCGTTTTGGAACAATCCTGCTTCGAGCCATCCACTGATGTGATGGTGTGGTATTACATTGTAAAATTCAAGAATAGCTCCTGAAGCGGTAAGCAAAAGAGTTACAGCAATGATTAGATTTATTATCCTTCCCGGGAGGAACAGACTACCGATAATGACATGGAAAATAAAAAATATATACAACGGGGATTCTACACCACCAGTGAAATAAATAAAAAGCATCAATGCGATAAAATCCACACAAATTTGAAGAAGAGAAAATCTTAGCCCATGAATTTTAAAAATTTTGATTCTTTTTTCTCTGTCAATATTCCAGTAAAAATGAAAAAAAATGTTATATAGAAGAATTGATATGGCAATAAAAAATAGCGGGATGATATCAGATTTATCGTAAATTGAAAAAATGTTCTGGAAAATGATAATGCCGACAATCAACGAAAAAAGCAAAGTAAAAGCTCCGTATCTGAGCAAGATAAGCCATCGGTTCCGTTTACGAATATCTCGCCAGAATTTATCGTATTGAATTCTTTCAGGTGTAAGTGTGAAAAATGCTTCTTTCATATTTTCCTCAATTTATTTATCCTAAATTATGAAAAACATAGCTATATGGCAAAACTTTTATTAAATCAGATGATGATTCTGTTAAATTAAAATGTAGCACAGACGAGAGAGAGTCTGTGCTACTAATTCACCATCAACCATCATTAATTATTCGATAATGATATAATCATTAAGGAATGTATTTCCCTCTCTTTGCGTAATGAGTATGCAAGAGTTTATGAGACAAATGACCGCAAGGACCATCAGTCAAAAATTCTGCATATATTTTGGCTATAGCCGGATTTTCAAATGATTTTTTAATAGTTAAACCGGCAGCTTCTTTATATATTGCTTCAGCTCTTTTTGCTCTGATTTCCTTGCTTGTCGGAATGGGTTGACCACCTCCTCCAATACATCCACCTGGACATGCCATTATCTCGACAAAATGGATATTGCTCAACTCTCCTCTTTTCAAAGCTTCCATGACTTTTTTAGCATTTGCTGTGCCATGAGCAATCATGAAATTCAAATCAACTCCTTCGAGAAAACTCCATTCAGGTTTGACATTTTCAAGTTTTACTGATGCCTGACGAACACCGCTAAATCCCCTGCAGGGTAAAATTTCAAGGTTGCTGAAAGGCACTTGTCTGCCTGTAACAAGCTCGTATGCTGTTCTAAGTGCAGATTCCATTACTCCGCCAGTCGCACCGAAAATCAGACCTGAGCTACTTTCATCAAATGGATTGTCAAACTCAGATTCGGGTAAACCTGGGAGATATAGTCCTGCTTCTTTAATCATTTGAGCCATTTCTCTTGTAGTCAAGCCGTAGTCAACATCTTTGTAACCTGAATCGTTCATTTCAGGTCGGTTGCACTCGAATTTCTTAGCGGAACATGGCATCAATGCAACCGTCACAATATCTTCCGGGTTGATATTGTTGAGTTGAGCATAATATGTCTTAATTACTGCTCCGAACATTTGCTGAGGAGATTTGCAACTCGAAAGATAGTCGAGATAATCGGGATAAAAATGTTCGATGTATTTTATCCAGCCTGGTGAGCAGGAAGTAAATTGTGGCAATTTTACCGAATCATCTTTTTCAACGAGTGCTTTTTTCAATCTCAGTAAGAGTTCAGTTCCTTCTTCCATGATTGTTAAGTCGGCTGTGAAGTTAGTGTCAAATACTTTGTCGAAGCCAATCATTTTTAAAGCTGTGTTTAATTGTTTTGTCATCGAAGTTCCAGCAGGCAGACCAAATTCTTCACCAATAGCGGCTCTTGGAGATGGTGCTGTTTGTATTACGACGTGCTTTTTTGGGTCATCAATGGCTCTCCAGATGTCATCCGAAGGGTCATTGGCTTTTAAAGCGGCTGTGGGGCATCTGTTGATGCACTGCCCGCAATTGATGCAAACAACATCAGCAAGTGGTTTATCCATAAATGTGGATATCGTTGTAGCATCACCTCGATGCGTTGCTTCGAGGACGCCTACTTCCTGAAGGTCAATGCAAGTTCTTACACATCGTTTGCATAAGATACATTTGTCCATATCCCTAATTACAGAATACGAACTTCTGTCAATTTCATGCCTTCTTTGGGTGACATGTCCAAAGCGGTAGGAGTCCACTCCGTATTCTTTGGCAAGCTTTTGCAGTTCGCAATTGTTGTTTCTGTGGCAGGAATAACATTCGCCATAATGTTCACTAAGCAATAAGTCAAGTATATGTCTTCTTGCTTTTCTCACATTTTCCGAGCTTGTTTTTATTTTCAATCTGTTAGTAATTGGAAATGAGCAGGAAGTTGGCAGTACTCTCATACCTTCGACTTCAACAACACAAATTCTGCAAACACCTGCTATGCATAAATCCTCGTGATGGCATAGAGTAGGTATATGAATATTTTGTTGTCTGCAAGCATCCAAAATTGTGGTACCTAAAGGTACTTTAAAAGGTTTTCCATTTATTTCTATTTCTACAAGACCACCAATTGCATCTTTATCACCTTTTTCAATTACTAAAGGTTTTTGGCTAATCGGGGCTCTGTTTGTTTCTTTATTATTTTCCATAACAATCTTCCGTAATTATCTTTGTGAAAATATTTCGTTTTCAAAATTTGTCATTATTGATATAAAGGGATTAGGACTTGATTGACCTAACCCGCACTTTGAAGCAAGTTGCATTGATTTACCCAACTCGATTAATTCTTTGATGTAGGATAAAGCACAATCACCTGCCTCAACTTTTTCTACCCCCTCAAGTAATTTTATGTTTCCGATTCTGCAGGGAGTGCATTGTCCGCAAGATTCTTCAACAAAGAATTCCATAAAGTTTTTCAAAATGTGAAGCATATCCCTGCTTTCATTGAATATCATAATTGAGCCACCAGTTGAGAGGTCTTCGAAGGACAATGCTCTGTCGAATTGTTCTTTTGGTACGCAATGTCCTGAGGCACCTCCTACTTGCACGGCTTTTGTGTTTTCGGCTTTAACCAGTTTGAGTATATCATTTATTGAAATACCAAAAGGAACTTCATATACACCGGGCTCTTTGCAATCACCGGAAACAGAGATTAATTTTGTGCCTTTGGAATTGAGAGTACCAACAGTTGTAAACCATTCTGCTCCTCTCGAAATAATAATAGGAACTGTCGCAAAAGTTTCTACGTTATTGACCACTGTGGGATGTCCCATATAACCCGTATTTACAGGGAAGGGTGGTCTGTTGCGTGATTCGCCTCTGTGTCCTTCGAGTGATTCAATCAATGCAGATTCTTCACCGCACACATAAGCACCAGAACCAAGACGAATTTCGATATCGAAATCAAATCCTGAGTTTAATATGTTTTTGCCTAACAGGTTTTCCTCATGCATTTTGTCCAAGTATTTAAGTAGTTTGTCTAAAAGGTAGCGGTATTCTCCTCTTAAATAGACAAAACCTTTATTAGCACGAATAGCATATCCGCACATAATCATACCATAGAATACCAAATCAGAAAATTCATCTAAAAGCACTCTGTCTTTGAATGTTCCTGGTTCTCCTTCGTCTGCATTGCAGACAACAAATTTTTTATCGGACACTGCGGCAGAAGCAAGCATCCACTTTGTACCTGTTGGAAAACCAGCACCACCTCTGCCTTTAAGTCCGGATTCACGTACTTCAAGAATCAAATCTGAGGGAGACATTTTTAGTGCTTTATATAAAAACTCTTTGGGGTTTTCTTTGTTTAAATTTTCTCTGTCGAAAATTACTGATTTATTTTTTATTGGCATTTTATCACCTATCTGAAATTCTTAAGAATATCAACAATTTTATGTGGTGTCAGTTGAGTAAACACCTGTTCATTAATCATCATCGCCGGTCCCTGGTCGCACATCCCCATACAATTGATGAATTCGAGAGAGAATTTTTCATCTTTGGTAGTTTCACCGAATTTGATACCTAATTCTCTTTCGAGAGTACGGATAATTGCATCTTTTCCTGCAAGGTCACAGGAAATTGTTCTGCAAAGACGGATGATGTGTCTTCCTTTTTTCTTATTACCCAGGAAGGAATAGAAAGTTATTACACCATATACTTCAACAGGGTGTATATCGAGTGCATTGGCAATTTCCTGCTGTGCAAATTCAGAGACATAACCGTGTTTAGCCTGAATTTGTTGCAGGATTGGTAAAAGGGCTTCCCTTCCGTTACCATATTTGCCAATTAACTCAGAAATTTCCTGAGTCAAAATGTTATCTTTTATTTCTATCATTTCTGACCTCCTGATTTCTTTAAATGATACTCAAGTTTTTCCAGTAAAATGTTTGAAAGCACTGGTTTTTCCAAAAAGTCATTAACAGGTAAAGTATCCCCCTGTCCAAATTCAAACCCGATGGATTTTGATACTGAGGTTAAAAGGATAATGGGTTTGTTAAATCCTTTTTTTCTTAATTTGTTTGCCATATAGAAGCCATCATCAGGTTCATCCATCATGACATCAAGTAAAATTAAGTCCGGATTTTCGCTTTCAATCAGTTTACTCCCGCTATCTACGTTAATCGCAGAGACCACAGAGTAATCCTTTGATTTAAGCAAAATAGTCAAAGCTTCGACTATATCCGGGTCGTCGTCTATTATTGCTATTTTATACATATATCACCATATAAATAATTTAAATTAACAAGCAAAAAATTTATAAGCTAAGATAATAATATTTGTGGGAATAAAACAGTTTTTCGGTGTGTTTTTTAAAAAGTTTGATAATAATTTGCTTGATTTATTTAAATTTTCAATGTATATTAATATGTTTTATGTTTGTTTATTTATTAATGGAATAATTAAAATTATGGATAGGACTCAATTTCCAAAAATAATGGGGATACTCAATGTAACACCCGATTCATTTTCCGATGGAGGAAAGTTTTTTTCTGAAGATAAAGCTGTCGCTCAGGGATTAAAGTTACTTGATGACGGTGCTGATATACTCGACATCGGTGGTGAAAGTACAAGACCTGGTGCTGATTCCGTTTCAGAAGATGATGAATTAAAAAGGGTAATCCCTGTGATAATGAAGATTAAGAAGATGAGACCTAAAGCAGTTATTTCCATAGATTCTACAAAATACAATGTAGCAAGAGAATCAGTCGAAGTCGGTGCTACAATGATTAACGATATTAGTGGCTTGGATAATGATATAAGGTTAGCTGAGCTTGCCGCAAGGCAGAATCTTGGATTAATTATAATGCATATTCAAGGGAAACCCCGAACTATGCAGGATAATCCAATTTATGATAATGTTGTTAATGATGTATTTAATATACTTAAAGAAAAAATCGAAAAAGCAAAAGACATAGGAGTGCAGTCAATTATTGCGGATGCCGGAATAGGTTTTGGTAAAACGTATGAGCATAACATTGCATTATTAAAAAATTATAGTAATTTTCACGCACTTGGTGTACCGCTAATGATAGGGCTTTCCAGAAAAGCTTTTATCGGTAAAATGTTGGATATATCTGACCCTTCACAAAGAGATATTCCCACGGTTTTGATTCATTCATTGCTTCTCAATAAAAATATTGACATAATAAGAGTGCATAATGTACAGCTCTTAATGATGCTTAAAAAAATATATCAATCCATAATATGAAATTTGCCAATTATTAAGAACTGAAGGAAAATGAAAAGAGTCGGGATATTTGGAGGTACTTTCAATCCGGTGCATAATACACATTTGAAAATGGCATTGGAATTTACTAAACAGATGGAACTTGATTTATGCCTTTTTGTACCTGCATTCAAATCTCCGTTTAAGATAGAAGAAAATAATCAAGATAATGTGCAGCATAGAATAAAAATGCTTGAATTAGCTATTGCGGGGTATCCTAAATTTGCTGTTGAGAAATACGAAGCAGAGAGAAAAATGGTATCGTATTCTATTGATACAATCAAATACCTCAAAGGTAAATATCCGAATGCTGAACTTTATTTCCTGATTGGTAGCGACCAGATTAAGGATTTTACGAAATGGAAGAACTGGGAAGATATTTTGAGTATTGTCAGGTTGTGTATTGTGAAAAGGGCTGATTTTTATTATGATATAGATTTTTTAATGGAAAAAGGTCAGGTTGTTTTTATTGATTTTCTTGAATCTGATGTTTCTTCTTCTAAAATAAGGGAATTCATCAGAAAAGCTTTACCTTTAAAGGGACTTTTACCTGAAACAGTTGAGCTATATATCAAAGAAAACGGCTTATATTTAGATGATTGATTATCACTATTCATAATCTTGAAGCTAACAAAGAATTACTCAATATTAATCTTTAGAAAAATTAATTTGATTTTTATATAATTTTTTTACAATTTTAATTATTACTTTATACACTATTTACAATTAATAGCTGAGAAATTGGAATGAGGTTCAAGTGGAATAAGAAATTATCAAGTAAATGGAATATACCTTTTGCTATTGTTTCAGGTATATTGGTTGGTTTGATTTTCGTGACTGTTTATTTATCAAATGCAATATCGTATTTAACAGATGACCCGCAAGCATGCATTAATTGCCATATTATGAGACCTGAATATACAACATGGATGCATAGCAGTCATAGGGATAAGACGGTTTGTAACGATTGCCACGTTCCTCATAATAATTTTGTCAGAAAATATTATTTTAAAGCATCTGACGGGTTGCGTCATGCTTTTATGTTCACTTTTAAATTAGACCCTGAGGTAATTCAAATTAAAGATGCAGGAAAAACAGTTGTGCAGGAAAATTGTTTGAGATGCCACATCCGGCAGGTAAATCCTGTTTCTATAACAAATGTAACCGGTGAAAACTATAAATACGGGGAAGGTAAACTTTGTTGGAGTTGCCACAGAGAAGTACCTCACGGCAGGATTCACAGCAGGGCAAGCTCTCATTTTTCAATAAATCCAATAAGCAAATAATTATTAATATTATAGAGGTAAATTATGTCCAAAAAAGATACAAAATCGAAAAGAGGTTTGACAATATTAGTATTCGTTGTTACAGTTGTCATTGTTTTTATTTTAGGGCTTTTTGCATCTTCCGTGATTGAGCGAAGAGCTGAAACTGTTTCAAAACTTCAGATGATTAAAAAAATTGACAAATGGGAAACCCGAAATGAAATATGGGGTGAAAGTTTTCCTAAAGAATTCGAAACTTACCTGAAAACGCTTGATACAACATTTAAAAGCAAGTATGCCGGTTCTGCCTGGCGTGATTATCTTGAGGAGAATCCTGATTTGGTGATACTTTGGGCAGGATATGGATTTTCTAAGGAATATAATCAAGCGAGAGGTCATGCCCATGCAATAAAGGATATCCGCAATGTATTGAGAACAGGTGGTGCTGTCGAGAGTACACAGCCGGCGACTTGTTGGTCTTGTAAAAGTCCTGATGTTCCGCGTATGATGTCGGTTATGGGAACAGCCGAATTCTACAATATGAAATGGATTGATGTTGGTGATGAGATTGTTAATCCCATCGGATGTGGTGATTGCCACGAAGCAAATACAATGAATTTAAAAATAACGAGACCTGCTTTACTTGAAGCATTGGAAAGAAGAGGAAAGAAGGTAAGTGATTTCACTCATCAGGAGATGAGGTCATTGGTATGTGCGCAATGTCATGTGGAATACTACTTTAAAAAACCTGGGAATTACCTTGTGTTTCCCTGGGATAAAGGATTTAGTGCTGATTCGATGGAAAAATATTATGATGAACTTGAATTTTCAGATTGGACTCATAAGCTAAGCAAAGCTCCCATGCTGAAAGCTCAGCACCCTGATTATGAATTATTTATGACAGGTATTCACGCAAGAAGGGGAGTCGCCTGTGCAGATTGCCACATGCCTTACAAAGTTGAAGGAGGCATTAAATTTTCGGACCACCATATCCAAAGCCCTTTAAATAATATATCAAATTCATGTCAGGTATGCCACCGTGAAAGTGAAGAGGAAATCAGACAAACTGTTTATGATATTCAGGACAGGGTCATGGAAATAAGGAGAATTGCTGAAAAAGTTATCGCAACTGCACATCTGGAAGCAGAGCAAGCTTGGAAAAACGGAGCGAAAGAAGATGAGATGAAACCAGTTTTGAAAAATATTCGCAATGCTCAGTGGAGATGGGATTGGGTTGCGGCGGCTAATGGTGTCGGTTTTCATTCACCAATTGAAGCTTTGAGGGTACTTGGTACGTCAATTCAGAAAGCAGAGCAGGCAAGAGGGCTATTAAGTGTTATTTTTGTCAGACACGGGGTCAAAATACCAATCAGTATGCCTGATGTTTCTACAAAAGCTAAAGCTCAAAAATACGTTGGACTGGATATGACTGCATTAAAAAAAGACAAGGAAGAACTCATGAAAACACTTGTTCTGCAATGGGATAAAATGGCTGAAAAAAGACAAGGTACTTTAAGGAAGTATTAGAAAAAAGTATATCAAAATATTTTTTAATGAAGACACTTTATAATTTCCTGTGATTCAGAAGTTTCTGAGAATATTTACATGGGATATTAATTGGTATAGAAATTATTAACATTAATATACATAAACTATGAAAAGAATGCTTATAGCAGGCAACTGGAAGATGAATACTGTTGGTCAGGAAGCATTAATTCTTGCCAAAGGAATCATTGAAAAAGTTAAAGAGCTGGATGATGAGAAACTAAATGAAAATTTCGGGATATTAATTTGTCCTCCTTTTATTAACATTCCAATGGTATCGGAAACAGTAAAAGGTACAAAGATTAAATTGGGAGCACAGAATTGTTCGGACAAGTTGCAGGGAGCATTTACGGGTGAAGTCTCTGTTCCTATGATAAAGCATTTTGGGGGTAGCCATATAATCATCGGTCATTCTGAAAGAAGGCAGTATTATCATGAGAATGATTATTCGATAAATCAGAAACTGAAAATTATTCTCGAATCTGGGTTAAATGCGATTGTTTGCATCGGGGAGACTTTGGACGAAAGACAATCAGGAAAAACCTATGAAGTTCTGAGCTCGCAGTTGAAAGAAGGGTTGAAGGAAATTCAACCGAATTTCAGTAAGAATATTGTGATTGCTTAT
>RCNQ01000097.1 GCA_003731675.1 Bacteroidetes/Chlorobi group bacterium ChocPot_Mid | reverse complement strand
AGAACAGGTCTTTCCATCAGACACAGAAATTTTCTAAGGATGCAAACGGAAATCTGCTCATAGAAATGCGGGTTCCCCTTGTTGATGATTTCATATCATGGATAATGAGTTGGGGCGAAGCAATCACAGTTGTAAAGCCAAAAGAACTTATCAAGATTCTCAATTTGAATCTGCACAATACTTTGAAGAATTATGAATAGGATTAGGATATCCGAAAGTAATTGCATATTAGCTCAAAATATTTTCCATCGATGGTTGCTTACTTAATTGTGAATGGGTATTTGAAACAGGTTTTGAGTAATAGCTCTGGAATTTTGTGATTATAATCAATAGACATGCCATGAAACCTCTTTCTGAGCTAAAAATTTAAGAAGAACCGGGTATTTTATAGGGATTTTTAAGAAAATTTTCAGATTTTCATAATAGGAATAAGGGGAAAATATCTATATCACCATATTTTCCCATAATAAGTTGACTTAAATGATATAAAAAAATAGGATTAAGTGGAATTAAATAAAATTTAATGGATTCAAATAGAATTTAATGGATTTAAATGAAAAAAAATAGAAGCTGTATTGATTTTTTTCTTTTTTTTTAGAAAAAAATATAGCAAAATAGATTAGGATTGAAGATGAGAAATGAATAAAAGGCAAATTTCATCGAAAAAGAGTACTTTTGCGAAAGTGTTATGTCCCTAATCCATAAATATTCGAAAAAGTTCAGGAATTATCTGCGAAAAAGAAAATTTTTGGCTCCCATTAATCTCATTACTGCAAATTTAAAAATCCATAATTATTTATGCTCGATTTTCTGTAAATATTCATTTCGATAACTAATAGTTTGAATACACTGGTGAGCAATCCTGTACAAAGATGAACATAATAAATTGTATAAAAAATCAAAATCTATGTACCCTATTGTTCAAAAATACAATGATGAACATATGAAATTCTTCTAACATTACTCAGAGTCGAAATATGGAAATGCTAAAATGTTTATCGAAATGAGTGTCCCGATTTTTAATGATTTTATTTCGTGGATAATGAACTGGAGCTATGCAAGAACTGTTATAATGCCAAAGTCACCATTAAAGATTCTAAATTCTGGTCTGCATGATACAATTAGGTCTATATGATCGACAATATTTTTCTTTGAAATAAATCAATATATTCTTTAAAGATAAAAATCCTGTTCCTTTTGAATCCGGTTATTTCATTCAATACTCCTAGTTTTACGAAATCATCAATCAATCTATTTGCTGTTGAGATGTTAATTTTCAGGGCATCAGCTACTTCATTGGGTTCAATTAAGGGTTGAGAATAAAGATAATTCAATAGTAGTCGAGCAATTTTAATTCTTTTTCCAAGAGTTACAATTTTCTTGGTTTCGATATTCTTCTTTAATTCAATTATCTTCTTGAATGTTTCAATAGCATTTTGAGATGTCTGAAAAATCCCATCAAGGAAAAATTTCAACCATTGTTTCAAATCATTATGAGTTCTTGCTCTGGATAAATTATCATAATATAAATTCCTGTTCTTTTCGAAGAAGTCCGATAAATAAAGGCATGGTTTAGATAACAACCCATTATTGATTAAATATAAAGTTATAAGTAATCTTCCTACTCTGCCATTGCCATCGAGGAAAGGATGAATTGTTTCGAATTGATAATGAGATATACCAGCCTTTATTAATAGCGGCAATTTATCGTTTTCATCATTAAGAAATTTTTCCAAATCACTCATTAGCTCATTAATTTCATCATGATGTGGTGGAATAAAAACT
The DNA here is from genome assembly GCA_003731675.1 of Bacteroidetes/Chlorobi group bacterium ChocPot_Mid. Lineage (GTDB taxonomy): Bacteria > Bacteroidota > Ignavibacteria > Kapaibacteriales > UBA2268 > ChocPot-Mid. The sequence continues at coordinate 6,332 of RCNQ01000097.1, read as the reverse complement.
GCATCGTTCAAAGATGCTCCACCAATCCAATTTTGACTTTTTCGATATTCCCCGGGTTGCTTGTTTTTGCCACGGCTTCCTGATAATAAAATTTTATGTATTTTCTTTATCAGACGTGTAGAAACAGGCAATTTATTTAACTCTGCAATTGAGTGATTCATAGCAAAGATATAGTTTTGAACTTCTTGCCAGTCATCTCTTTTTTCCGGATTAATGTTTTCAGACTTTTGCAAAATATCTTCCATATTAGTTTGCGTCCCTTCAATCCTGCAACTTTGCGTAGCTTCTTTGCGAATGTGCATTTTGATGAAAAAATCAACATCCGGTATTAATTGAGAGTAAGCATTCAACTCTCCAAGCTTAATTGTTTGACTTCAAAATAAGCCATACCCAAATTGTAAATTTTGTATATTGAATTAATGTTTATTTTGGAAAAACAATCTAAGTTGATTTATATTTTTTTTGTAATTAATAAATTTCAATTTGAGGTATTAGTCCTTATTTTTTTTGTTTTTATTTTGGGCAAGTGTGATTTTCAGTATCCTTCCTAATTTGAAAATTTTGTAATTTGTGAATTTATTATACAACAATAAATCATTCAATAAAAATTCCTTAGGGATATAAAGATAAAAATTTTGATAGGTAGATTTGTAATTCTCAACTATTTTATCAATGTACTCATCTTTCATAATATTTTTGACACTTATATTATAGCCATTTCTTCTTGAGTGAAACAAATAGGTTGGATCCCAACTTTCAATATCATAGCTGTTTGTATAAAACAAGAAATCATTTTTTCCTATATTTTTTTGAATATATTCACCGGCATTAGTAATTTTATAATCAGGTGCTGTTGGCATCTTCAGTAAAGCTAAACCAAGGAAATCCGTCAAAATGAATAAAATTACAGTAAAATATATGACAATACTTGAACGGATATTATTCCAAGTCTTTATCTTATTTAATATCACAGAAAACCCCATTACTGTGAAATAAGATATGATGATAATGAATGGTAAATGGTAATAATCATGTGCCTGGAAAACATTAAAGAAAATGAAAATTGTGATTAACATCCCTATCAATAATCCAATAAAAAGTAAATGACTTTTACTTGTTTTTATTTTTATTATTGAATATCCAAATCCTAAAAAAGAAATAATAAAAAAAAGAGGATTAGTAATTTCAAAAGCATTCCATAAAATAAGTAGAAGATAAGGTGTTAACTGCATTCTTTGCATAGTTGTTCCAAAAATCCAATTAGATGGCAAACTAATTCCACCATTAATTGCCTCTGTACTAAATTTATACAAAACAATAGATAAGAAAATAAACGTTGAAAAAATAAGGAAATCTATTTTAAAAAGAGTTAAGATACTTCTTGAATTGTATATCTTATAAAAAGCAATAGCTATAAAACCCATTAAGAAAATTGGATTTTTAATTAAACATGCTATTATTCCAGTAATAATTGATAAAATCAAATTAATTAATTTGTCTTCGGTATCATATTTAATATATAGAAGGATTGAAGAAAAGGTAAAAAAAATTGATAATGGATCAGGATGAACAGATCTATAGTAATATAGTCCTAATGGAGAAAATGAGAATAATAATAAAATTAAAATAATATTCAATTTATCCACTTTTAGATAATTTAGCAAATTATAAAATAATATAAATGTCAATACAAAAATAATAATATTAAAAAGTCTACCTGACTGTTCTATATCCAAACCACTAATTTTAACTATTACTGCACAAACCCATTGATAAAAAGGATAATTGGAGATTTTCAAATTAATATTTTTATTAAACATTTTTTCTTCGAGAGTAATTCCATCCTCAACGTAGAAATGGATATTTCCAGCAACATCAGCTTGCTTGAATGAATTAATCCTTGCAATGTGCTCATTGAAATCAATGAATAAGTAAAAAATTGAGGATAATAAAATTAGTATTATTATTGTAGCTAATATTTTTCTATTATTATCTAATTTAAAATTTAATTCTCTAAAATAATTAATGAATTTAGTTGAAAAATATTTTTCTGGAATGGCAAGAATGACTCCAATGGCTATTAATATGCATCCGATTAAAATCAATATGAGTCCTATCATAAAATCCGAAGGTTGAAATCTCACACTAAAGAATTTATTAGCTAATGATAAAAAGGAGCCACTTTCGGTCCCATATTTATTTATCATAAGATTTATTTTAGAGAAGAAAAAGTTCCAAACTTTCACGTTAGTCATTATATCAATTCCAGATAATATAAGATAAAATCCAGTTATGAAAAGGAATATAACCTTTAAATAAATCGAATAGATTAGACTTTTTAACATTTTTCAAATAGAATAAAATTTGGACGATAATTTTATTCTAATTTACTAAAAATATTTTGATTTGAGAGTAATAGATAACTCTTATTATGTCCATCACGGTTATTCTACTGACTACCGAACATTATTTCCCTTTATTATATATTCTGCCAATGCAGAAAAAAATTAGGAAAATGTATTTGTTACTAATCTTAAAAATTTCTAAATTATTTTACACATGTTTTATTCAATATATGTACTTGAATGGGGACAACATGAAAAATATTTTTCATGCAATTTTTTGTTTATTTTGTGTAATTTTGGTGATATTTATTAAGCTTAATTCCTGATTATGATTCAGATAAGAAATTTACATAAGTCTTTTGGTGAGAAAACGGTTCTGAAGGGTGTCAGTCTGACGATTCCTGATGGTTCCGCTAAATGTATTATCGGGAAATCCGGATGTGGCAAAAGTGTTTTGTTAAAGCATATCGTAGGTTTGCTTGAGCCCGATGAAGGTGAAGTTTTGGTTGATGGTAAAAAAGTTCATGATATGGAAAACGGCGAAATTTTTGAAATGCGTAAGCAAATGGGTTTTGTCTTTCAGGGTTCTGCGCTTTTCGATTCTTTGAATGTGTTTGAAAATGTTGTTCTTGGTCTTTATGAGCATGGCAACAGAGACGAAACAGCTTTGGAAAATGAAGCAATCAGAGTACTTTCTGCTGTGGGGCTTTTACCCGAGCTTAACGGCAATAGCAAGGAAGATTTTGAGAAAGAATGGCACATTTTAAAATTCAAAAAGCCAGCTGATTTATCTGGGGGAATGAGGAAAAGGGTCGGTGTGGCACGTGCCTTGGTTGGTAGCCCAAGATATATATTTTACGATGAACCAACTACCGGTTTAGACCCTGTTACTTCCGAGCAAATTGACAGATTAATTGCTGACTTGTCGAAAAAGCTAAAAGTCACATCTATTGTTATCACTCATGATATGTTCTCTGTTTTCAGAATTGCTGACGATGTAGCAATGCTTGATGATGGTCTAGTGCATTTCGAGGGGGAACCTAATGATTTTATCAAATCTGACGACCCAATTGTCAGGGAGTTTCTTGAAAGATATAAATTTTAAGTATCTCGTTATTTGTCAATGATTAATATAAAAATTAAAATATTAGAAAGATTAATATTATTGATGGTGATTCAGTTCCTTTTGCTCAACTGCGACGAAACAGTTGAACCACAGGAAGATGTGTTCGCTGATTTTCTTTCTTTGAAGGTCGGCAACTACTGGGTTTATAATAAATACGATAAAGATATAAATAACAATATTGATTACTCATCTTTGAGGGAGGATTCAATCGTAATTGAAAAAAGCGAAACAATTCTCAACCGCATGGCTTTTTATTTTGTGATTTATGAATCAGATACGGTTTTAAATACAATGATTTTAAGCTACGAAGATGGTGTGGTTTACAGACTATACGACTCAACAAAAATTAATATACCGACTTTGAAGCAAACATGGTTTCCTGTTGCAGATTTTAAAATGTCAATGAATGGTATGTGGAATATTTACAAGCAAATAATCGGAAATTATATTTTCACAGAAGGTGACAGCAATTACTTTTCTGTTTTCAGGCATACAGTAAACGGTGAATATATCTACGAAGATTCATTATTGTTAGACGGGAGCAAATCTGTAACAAAAATCTTTAAGAACAAATACGATAGCAAACTTGATTACAGAAAAGCAAGACAACTCACTGAAACAAGCTGGGACACACTCTCGGTATCTCATTTGTTGAAGTATTATGATTATTATCAGTTTGTAAAAGGAGTTGGTCTTTACAAAATCAGCAGAGATTCATACTTTTACACCATTCAAACTGAACCATTTTCCGAAGAAGAAATGCAAATAGCTTTCAAGGGTTACGAATATATTTTAAAAAGATACAAGGTAAAATAGTGACTTTTTACAACAAAATTATATTCAATACGTATTATTTATTAGCAGTTAGTTGGAAGTGATTTTGTGATGTATCGGAAAGTAAATATATTAAGGCAAATAATTTTTTACTGCGTAATGGTTACAATTACATTACTCAGCACAATCAATTTATCAAATTCATCACTGACACAGGAAGAAATTCAGGAAAAAATTAACTTTTTCAGACCTGCCATACAAAAGATGATAGCCAATGATATTGACTCAAATTTTATTTATAGTATTTTTTCGCATCCTGATATAAATTTTAATGAGAAATATATTAAAATTAACGTTACTGGGTATTTGAAAAAAACCGATTATTCAGATTTTTACAATGAGAAGTCTGTTCGTGAATCTCTGGAATTTATGGAAGATAATGCCGAAAAATTAGCGGAATGTGAGCAAAAATACAAAATTCCAAAAGAAGTAATTACTGCAATAATCTGGATAGAATCTAAGCACGGTAACTATTTGGGAGACAACAATATATTAAGTGTTTATCTTAGTACAGCAATGGCTGACCTTGACGAATACATAGAATTGAACAAACAATTGCTTCGCAAAGATTTTCAAGGCAACGAACAGGAACTCGCAGAACTTGACAAAAAAATTGAAAGCCGAGCAGTAAAAAAAGCAAAATGGGCTGTCAATGAGCTTAAGTGCCTTTCGAAAATCCAAAATACCGGAATGATGGATATTTTTAAACTTAGTGGTTCATGGGCTGGAGCTTTCGGTTTAACGCAATTCCTTCCTTCGAGTTATTTGCGTTGTGCTGTTGATGGTAACAATGACAATATTATTGACCTTTACAATGTTGACGATGCTATCTGCAGTGTTGCTAATTATCTGAAAATGGCTGGCTGGTCAAACAGTCCCGAGGATAAAAGGAAAGCTATTCATTCGTATAACAATAGTAATGATTACGTTAATGCGGTTCTTACCCTCACCGATAAACTGAGTACACATTAAATCAATGTTCTGTCAGTTACTTTTTCTGTCAGTTGTTACATCGGGTTCTTTGTGCCTTCTTCGAGTGCTTTGTGTTAATTGTCTGAACTGTGATTTGTGTTAATTGTCTGAACTGTGATTTATGGGATTAAGGGGAATACAGGATTTAATTTCATGGTATTTCGAAAATCAATGTTTATATTATCTCTGTGTTTTTTGTGCCTTCTTCGAGTGCTTTGTGGTTAAATGTATTAAAAAGAATTTTTACCACAAAGTTCACAGAGATTTTTACACAGAGAGCACAAAGATTGATTGTCTAAACTATGATTTATGTTAATTGTCTGAACTGTGATTTGTGGGATTTAGGGGAATACAGGATTTTAATTTTCATGGTATTTCGAAAATCAATGTTTATATTATCTCTGTGTTCTTTGTGCCTTCTTCGAGTGCTTTGTGGTTAAATGTATTAATAAGAATTTTTACCACAAAGTTCACAGAGATTTTTACACAGAGAGCACAAAGAGTGATCGTCCGAACTATGATTTGTGTTAATTGTCTGAACTGTGATTTATGGGATTTAGGGGAATACAGGATTTAATTTCATGGTATTTCGAAAATCAATGTTTATATTATCTCTGTGTTCTTTGTGCCTTCTTCGAGTGCTTTGTGGTTAAATGTATTAAAAAGAATTTTTACCACAAAGTTCACAGAGATTTTTACACAGAGAGCACAAAGATAGATTGTCTAAACTATGATTTATGTTATTGTCTGAACTGTGATTTGTGGGATTAAGGGGAATACAGGATTTTAATTTTCATGGTATTTCGAAAATCAATGTTTATATTATCTCTGTGTACTTTGTGCCTTCTTCGAGTGCTTTGTGGTTAAATGTATTAATAAGAATTTTTACCACAAAGTTCACAGAGATTTTTACACAGAGAGCACAAAGAGTGATCGTCCGAACTATGATTTATGTTATTGTCTGAACTGTGAGTTATGGGATTTAGGGGAATACAGGATTTTATTTTTCATGGTATTTCGAAAATCAATGTTTATATTATCTCTGTGTACTTTGT
>RCNQ01000355.1 GCA_003731675.1 Bacteroidetes/Chlorobi group bacterium ChocPot_Mid | reverse complement strand
TTTAATGTGACAAAAATATTTTTATGTTTTGACTTTTTATTTATTATCCCTTCGAGGATAATTCCATCTTTCCTTATAAGTTCAATTTTTTCTTCAATTACATCGCATATAGCAATATCACAGCCAGCTTCATTGAAGTGATGTGCTAATATTAGACCGACTGGACCAAGTCCAACAATACCAATTTTATATTTTTTTGCGTCCATACTTTCCTCGACAATTACAAAATTCTCAATTCCGACAGAGTTTCTTTCAATTTCTCTGCAAATATTTCATTTTCTTCTTGCAAACCAATTGTGACTCGGATACAATGCGGTAAGCCAAAGGCATCTAAACCTCTAATTATCACACCTTTTTCAAGTAAACGGTTGCATATTTTATCAACTGTTAGTTTTGAATCATGAATACTCATAATAAAATTTGCTTCAGATTTGATATACTGGATTCCCAAATTATCATATAACCGATATAAATATTCTTTACCTTTCCTATTAAGTTCCAAGTAGTAATCAAGAAATTGATAATCAGTTAAAGCCGCTACTCCTGCCATTTGTGACGGCACTCCGGGTTCGAATGGTAATCTAACTTTGTAAAGATTTTTTATTAGTTCATGATGAGCAAAACCATATCCTAACCTTATTCCGGCTAATCCGTAAGCTTTTGAGAATGTTCTTAATGTTATTACATTGTCATAACGATAGTCAAGTGAATCAGGAAAATTAGGATGTCCTTTAACAAATTCAAAATATGCTTCATCCAAGATAATCAGGATATCTGGTGATATTTTTTTGTGGAACATTTCAAATTCCTGTTTTGTAAATATGTTCCCTGTCGGGTTATTCGGATTCACAAGATAAATTATTTTTGTCTTTGGAGTAATCGCATTTGCTAATGCATCAAGGTCAAATCTATAATTCTTGAGAGGAACAGTAATCAATTTAACCCCACGAGCTTTAACTATTACATAGAAACCGACAAAAGTTCCTTCAGATGTTAATACTTCATCGCTATCATGTAAAAATGTTCGTATAATAACACTTATTATTGCTTCAGAACCATGTCCGGTAATAATATTTTCTGGATTGATATTATGAATTTCGGATAATTTTGCTCTTAATATTTTTCCTGAAATATCGGGATATCTGTGTATCTGATGAATCGAGCCAATCATCGCTTGGATGGATTGTGGGGAAACTCCAAGCGGATTTTCATTTGAAGCAAGTTTTATTACTCGTTTTAGACCAAATTCCTTCATGACATCCTCTATTGGTCTTCCGGGATTGTATGGTTGTAATTCTTCAATATGTTTGGGTACAAGTGCTATCTGAATTTCTCCAAATTAAATATTATTATACTAAGGGTTTTTAATTGCATACTCAAGATTTATTATTATTAGAGATAACTCCAAGATTTTTCTTTGAAACAGCATTAACTAAATTCGTGAAGGTCAAATTTAAAGGGGTTTGAATATAGTGTTTTCTGCCGTATTCAACAATTTTTCCGTTATTAAAATCAATTTCAGTTTCGCCACCACGAAGTATATCTATGCCAAGAGAGGGGAAATGGTCACCAGCATTTTTATAATTTCTTAAGCAGAGTTTGACAAAATTGTCTTCAAATTTTACTCCTTCAGCTTGAGCTACTTTCATAGATTCAAGTATTGTTTGTTCTATTACTTCAATTGTATCATTGGATTGCATAGCTTCCTTAATTGTTAGTTTTGACAAACCGCATAGTGGACTTATTGATGATGATAAAATAGTTTTCTTCCATGTTTCAATAAAAAGCTTAAACGAATCAATCACAACTGTTTCCTGTCCCATAAAAGTAAGTATTGATGCTATCCAGTTAGCAACTTCAATGCATGTATCATTTATTGATGCTATGTAATGAGGAGGAGTCGTAAATGTTACCTTAACGGTATCAGACGAAACCATATTACCTGCAAAATTAATAATCATTCTTAGTATTTTTGATTCGTCAATACAAGCTGTATATTTCTGCCCAATGTCAATACCATTTTGGGCACTTAAAATATAAAGTGGATTATTGTATTTTTTAATAACCTTCATTAGGTCATCTACACGATATGTTTTAACACAACTTATTAATATATCGATTCCTGACTCTAAAAGTTTATCGCATGAATTGTAGATATTATCAAAGGATGATTTCTTGGAAATCACTCCTGTAAGTGTTATTCCATTTCTCCTTATAGCTTCATTTTTCTCTAAATCATTATCGCATAATGCCACTTTGCATCCAGCATGTCTTAGATGAACGGCTAAAATCATTCCGACAGGACCCATTCCGACTATTCCGATTCTATATTGTTGTGTATCCATATTATTTCAAATGTGCATTTAACATTTTTTCAATCATTCCATTACTGATTTCTTATTTTAAAGAGATTCTTGCATCAATTATAAAAACAGAATTTTCAAAAGCAGCAACTGGATTCAAATCCATTTCCGTTATTTCAGGATTGTCAATCACTAACTGAGAAATTCTTTGGGTTAAATCAATCAATTTACAAATATCAACTCCTTTTTCTCCTCTGAATCCAGTCAGAATTTTAGATGATTTAATTGAATGAATCATTTCGGATGCTTCGGAATATGTAACCGGTGTTAACTCAAAGGCAACATCTTTCAATAATTCAACAAAAATACCTCCTAAACCGAACATAATTATGTGACCAAGTCCTTCTGCCTTCGTTGAGCCAATGATGACTTCTTTTCCTCCAGGTAAGAACTTTTGAATTAAGAACTTTAAATCATCAACTTTGAATTTTTCTTTCATTTCATTAGCTTTTATATTCAACTCTTCGGAATTCTTTATATTCAATATAACACCACCTTCATCACTTTTATGTATAATTTTTGAGGAATCAACTTTTAATACAATGGGGAAACCAATTTCTCTAACAAATTGGGTGGTTTGTTCTATTGAATCAGCTAGTGCCCATGGTGCTACGGGTATTTTATATGAATCTAAAATTGAAAAAACTTCACCAGCATTTAAAATCACACGGTTTTCACTTCTTGCTTTTGTTAAAATCAATCTGACTTTTTCTTTATCAACATCGTTAAATATTGTTGGTGCTTCAATAACCCGATTTTTTATATTATGATAATTCACCAGTGCAGACAAAGCTTTTGCAGCCATTTCCGGGAAATCATAAGTTGGGATATTCCCTGATTTCAATATTTCCGTAGTCTTAGTCCACTGTTTTTTATCAGTCATATAATTGCATACGACTGGTTTCTTTTTCATGTTACTGATTTCTGCCATCTCTTTTGCAACAGCTTCGCAGTCAACAAATGGGGGAGTAACAAAATTGATATAAATACTATCAATTTGTTCCTCATTAATCAGAGCATCCATTGCGGCTCTCCAATGAGGAGCCATTGCAGTTGCAAGGACATCAATTGGATTGGCTATTGATGCTTCAGCAAACAATTTATCCTTCAGAAATTCCTTTGCTTTGTCAGTTAAATCAGGCATTTCCAAACCACCTTCAACCAAGCTGTCAGTTGCAATTATCGCCGGTCCACCAGTATCGGTAATAATGCCAACTTTTTTTCCTTTTGGTATTGGCTGCATTGCAAAAGCAATGGCAGATTGACACATTTCTTCTTCATCTCTGAAAGTCAAAATACCTGTTTTCTTAAATATAAGTTCTGTTGAAAGTCCTGCACCTGCCAAACCACCTGTATGAGATACTGCAGCTTTTGCTCCCTGCTCAGTTCTACCGGCACGCATAGCAAGAATCGGTTTCTTAGTAGCAACTTTTTCAGCAATTTCCATGAACTCATGCGGGTCAGTAAATGCTTCAACATAAAGAACAA
>RCNQ01000096.1 GCA_003731675.1 Bacteroidetes/Chlorobi group bacterium ChocPot_Mid | reverse complement strand
CACTGCGTTGAAGCCACATATTGCCTGATTTCATCCATTTTTCAGTTACAGATTTAATATTTTCTGGAAATTTGACGAAATAATTACCGCAAGGTCTTGCGGCTATGTAGTCAACAGTATCCCACCAAGACTTTTCGGTAATCATAAATTCCAGCAGAACAATTATGTTTTTATCAGCTTTTTTTATTGATTTATCAACAATGAACATTCCGACATATTGAAAATCACGTTCAGGTTTTTTCCATAAGTAACGGATATATGCATCGAAATTTTCCAATTCGGGTAATCCATGACCTTTTAAAAATATTTTAAAAAGTTCCTCACGTTTCTGAGATTTAATTCCAAAATATTCGAACTGATTTCGCATATATTTCTTCATAAATACAGCTTCCTCTGGATTAGCATTACTTTTAAAAGCAAATTCCAGCGGTTCAAAATATTTTCTTGCTGTCATTCTTTCTCCAAGCTACTCCTGGTCCAAACAGCAGTCCTCCCAATTAAAGATATACCAATAAAACCACGAACATCGAGAGTATTTTTGTCTTTGCTCAATGTCATTTTACAGCTATATGTTTTCCCATTTTTCGGGTCATAGATTTCACCATCTTCCCAGACAAAATCTTCATCATAAACAAAATTTGTCATAATAACAAGCCCCATGATAGGTCTGTCCTTCTTCTTTTCGTCGGGATTTTTGTCATCAACTTTTGGTTTACCGTTTTTATTTGGCTCTTTGAGCCAGACAATCTTTCCGTGGTATTTATTATTCTTTTTGTAGATTTCAACTTTTGAATCTTTATCTTGAGTTAGCCAAATACCCAGAACGGCATCAGATTCCTGAGCCATAACTGATAAAGGATTTACAATAATTGCTAAAGAGACTAAAACTATTATGAGCGGTAAATGTTTCATTTCTACACCCTGTTAAATGTTAAAAATATTTGTAATTTTTCAATAATATTTCTTAAAGTTTCTTGGTTATTTTCACAAAATCCTTATAAGGAATTGCTGTTAAACTTTGAGCTTCGAAAGCACCATTCTCACGACTGATAAGAGAAACCAAAGCAGCAGTTTCATCGTCAGGTGCTTCGTAAATATCTAGAAAATCATAATGCCCAAGTAAAGCATAATGAGCAACAAATTTTACTTTCGGACATTTTTTTTTGACCTCATCGAGCCAATTTCTGCCGAGCTTTTGCCTGTCCTTCATATTCATAGAGATTTCAGGAGACAATTTTGTCATTAAAATGAAAGTTTTCATGGTTACCTCCAGTTGAAAAAACAAATTGTTATGCATCATTATATCACAAATATAACAAAGAAAATGAAATAATTATCACAAAAAATGATAAAATTAATACTAGGGGAAAAGAAGTCAAAATGTTAAAAGGCATTTTGGACAGAACAAATATCTTTGGATTGCAAATATACCTTCAATATAAAGTTTCTAATGAATAATGTGGGATTAAATAAAAAGGAAAAAGGATTTCACGAAGTTTTATTTTATTTCTTCCTAATTATAAAAAAAATTAATTGATATTTTTAAAAAATTATTTGCATAATTACAAAATAATTTATTAAATTGCATTTATAATCAGATTAAATAATCCGATTATATTTGATATACTATCATTTTTTAAAAAAATGAAGATGATTATTGAGAATTAATGTTAGGAAAGGGAATTTTTCCCCCTTTTTTAAATGAAAGTTAAAAAAATTATTCAATATGTAATGGAGGAAAAAATGAGATTAAAAACAGTACTACTATCGGGAATAATAATAATGTTGTTCCTAATATCGTGTGGAGGAGGTGAAGATGCTAAAAAACCTGAACCAGCACCTCAACAAGAACAACCACAAGCTACAAATCCTTTGGATAATAAAGGAATTGGTCCAATCAAACAGATAACCTTACCTGAAACCATTGACCAGAAAATGGCAGATGCAGGAAAGAAAATATATCATGAAAAATGCACTTCCTGTCACAAGGAGTACGAAAAATACATTGGTCCTGCTCCTTTGGGTATATTTGAAAGACGTTCTCCGGAATGGATTATGAATATGATTCTTAATCCTGAAGTGATGATTCAAAAAGACCCAATAGCAAAAGACCTGATAAAACAATTTGCTTCACCAATGGCAAACCAGCATTTGACCGAAGCTGAAGCCAGAAGTGTACTCGAATATTTTAGAACTCTGAAACAATAATTTTATTAAAAAATGGAGAATAAATATGAAAAATACATTATTTACAATTATAATAATATCAGCAATTATTTTCGGTTGCAGTAAGAAACAAGAAAATGCTCAAGGGGCAATGGCATCAGGAGATGCGGCACAAAAAGTATATGTGGCACCTGGAAATTATGATGAATTTTATGCTTTCATGTCAGGTGGATTTAGCGGGCAAGTAAGTGTTTATGGTCTTCCATCAGGAAGATTATTTAAAGTAATTCCTGTTTTCAGCGTTGATGCTGAGAAAAGCTATGGTTTTAATGAAGAAACAAAGCCTTTACTTGAAACTTCATTTGGATTTATCCCTTGGGATGATGCTCATCATCCAGAATTGTCTCAGACAGAAGGTGTTCCAGATGGCAGGTGGCTATTCATCAATGGGAACAATACTCCAAGAATAGCAAGAATAGATTTGTCGTTATTTGAAACTGTTGAAATAATCGAAATACCTAATAGTTCTGGCAATCATAGTAGTCCTTTTACAACAGAAAATACGGAATATATTGTTGCAGGAACAAGATTTAGTGTGCCATTTCCACAAAAAGATGTTCCGATTGGTGATACAAAATTTGATGGTACTTTATCCTTCATTAAAGTTGGTAAAGACGGGAAAATGGAAATAGCTTTTCAAATTTTGGTACCTGGATTTGATTATGATTTAGCTCATTCAGGAAAAGGTAAATCTCATGGTTGGGTATTTTTTACTTGTTATAATACGGAACAGAAAAATACTTTGAAAGAAGTAAATGCTTCACAAAATGATAAGGATTTTATTGCAGCTGTTAATTGGAAAAAAGCTGAAGAATATTTAAAACAAGGTAAAGCAAAAGAATATCCTGTTTCATATAAACACAACTGGTTAGATGAAAAATCTCAGGTAGCAAAATCTGAGGAAATTAAAACTGTAAAAGTATTAACACCTGCAGATTGTCCTGGCTTGATTTATTACTTGCCAACCCCAAAATCTCCTCATGGTGTTGATGTTGACCCGACTGGAGAGTACATTGTTGGAGCTGGGAAATTATCAGCTGATATGGCTGTGCATTCATTTGACAAACTTCTCAAAGCAATCGAAAACAAGGATTTTGAGAAAACCATTAATGGTATTCCAGTAATTAAGTTTGACAAAGTCGTAGCAGGAATGGTAACAAAAACAGGTTTAGGTCCGCTTCACACAGAATTCGATGGGAAAGGTTATGCTTATACTTCATTTTTCATAACTTCTGAAATTGTAAAATGGAAATTGGGAACTTGGGAAGTAGTAGATAGGATACCAACATATTACTCAATTGGTCATTTGATGATTCCAGGTGGTGACAGTAAAAAGCCATGGGGTAAATATGTTGTTGCGTTAAATAAAATAACTAAAGACAGATATTTACCAACTGGTCCTGAATTAGCTCAATCAGCTCAACTAATTGATATCAGTGGCGACAAAATGAAGCTTTTGCTTGACTTCCCAACTGTCGGAGAACCGCATTATGCACAGGCACTCCCAGCAGAACTTGTTAAACCGAAATCAAAACAATTTTTCAATTTGAAAGACAACAACCATCCTTACAAAACTTTATCTGAAAATGAGACAAAAGTTGTCAGGCAAGGTAATGTTGTCAGAGTCTATATGACAATGATAAGAAGTCATTTTTCACCTGACAACATTGAAGGTATTCAGGTTGGAGACAATGTATATTTCCATGTTACAAATCTTGAGCAGGATTTCGATGTGCCACATGGTTTTGCTGTTCTTGGAGCAACAAATGCAGAATTGCTGATTATGCCCGGACAGACCGAAACATTTTATTGGAATCCAAAGAAAGTAGGTATTTATCCTTTCTATTGCTCAGATTTCTGTTCTGCTCTCCATCAGGAAATGCAAGGTTATATTAGGGTCTCTCCCAAAGGAGCAAATGTTCCTTTAAAATGGTGGGTTGGTGAGCCATCAGCAAAAAAGTAAATAATTAACGTAATTCAGTACCATTCTTAAACAAGGATGGTACTAAATTACCATTAAAATAATGGACAAAGAAATGAAAAAAATTAAAATATCTCAAATTCTATTTGCATTAGGAGCTATTATGCTTTTATTGTTATTTTTATCTCCGATTTGGAGTATCACTTTAACAGCTCCACAATATCCAAATGGAATTTCTATGTATATCTGGATAAATAAAATCACCGGAGACACCGAATCAACTTTGCAAAATATAAATATATTAAATCATTATATAGGTATGAATTTTATAGAGCCTGATTCAATTAAGGAACTGACTTATTTTCCTTATGTTATTATCTCAATGAGCATTTTAGGATTAATAATAGCTTTTATAAAAAAAGGATGGTTGAAGGTTTCGTGGGTAGTAATAATGATTATACTTGCAATTGCCGGTATTTATGATTTTTATCTTTGGGAGTATAATTACGGACATAATCTGTCTCCACATGCACCAATAAAAATTCCCGATATGGTATATCAACCACCATTATTTGGTGAAAAAATGCTCTTGAATTTTAAATCAGAGTCCTACCCTTATATTGGCTCATTATGGTTTGGTTTGTCCATAGTTTTTGGATTATTATCTTATATTTTTTACAGAAAGGAAAGAAAAAATGTTCAATAAATTAACAGTTGTGGCTTTTACTTTTTCTGTTTTATTTGTGATTTCATGTTCTGTTAAGGAAGACCCAATTAACTATGGACATGATGAATGTGATTATTGCCAAATGACCATAGTTGATAACAAATATGGAGCAGAAATTGTAAATAAGCAGGGAAAAGCATTTAAGTTTGATGCCGCTGAATGTATGTTGAGGTATATCATACACGGGGAAATTTCTGAACCTGATATTGCATTAACATTTGTAACTGATTTGACAAAACCAGGTAAATTTGTTGATGCACAAAAAAGTTTTTATTTAATTAGTGATAAACTACCAAGTCCTATGGGAGCTTATTTATCATCTTTTGAAGACAAAAAAACAGCAAGTGAATATCATGATAAACATGGTGGTGAATTATATTCCTGGAATGAATTAAAAAATTATTTTAAATCAATTACAAAAACACACCATCATTAAGTTATTGCAAAGTTATACTATGAACCTGTGCAAATATATTAAACTTTTTGTTTTATTAATACTGTTTTCACAACTTCAGTCAAAAACACTGACAGTAGGACAAAATCAAATGTTCAGTGATTTAAAAACTGCAGTTAAAATAGCTGTTGATTATGATACAATTATAGTTTTTAGTGGATATTATAAATTAAACAAATTAAACATAAACAAACCATTAACAATTTTAGGTAAAAATAATCCCATCTTGGATGCAACAAACAAATCTGAGCTAATTGTAATCAATTCTGATTCTGTTACTTTAAAAGGATTTACATTACAAAATATACCAAACAACTTTACAGAAGATTGGGCGGCAATAAGATTAAATAAATCCAGATATTGTTTAATTGAAGATAATCATATTTACAATTCATTCTTTGGTATTTATCTCAATCGCTCATTGAATTGTATGATTAAACACAATAAAATTATCGGTAAAGCAAAAAAAGAATTTGATGCAGGTAATGCTATCCATCTTTGGTACAGCGATAATGCTTTGATTGAAAATAATTATGCAGGTAAGCACAGAGATGGTATTTATCTTGAGTTTACAAAGAACAGTAGAATTGTTTTTAATACAAGTGAAAATAATCTAAGATATGGTTTACATTTTATGTTTTGTGATAATAACGTTTATAAAAAAAATATTTTCAGATTTAACGGTGCAGGTGTTGCAGTAATGTTCTCAAAGAATGTAAATATGCATTCCAATGTTTTTAGTGATAATATTGGTTCTTCTTCCTATGGATTACTTTTGAAAGATATTGTGGATAGTAAAATCACAAAAAATATAATTAAAAATAATACTATTGGAATTCATGCAGACGGTGCTTCGAGGTGTTTTATTAAAAATAATGAATTTAGTAAAAATGGTTGGGCAATCAGAATTTTGGGTTCAAGCGTAAATGATACAATTTTTGAAAATAATTTCTTTTCAAACTCATTCGATATTTCTACGAACTCAACATTCAATAAAAACTATTATATTAACAACTATTGGAGTAAATATACAGGATACGATTTGGATAAAGATGGAATTGGTGATATACCTTATCGTCCTGTAAAGCTTTTTTCTTACATAACAGCTAATTCTAAGGAATCATTAATTTTGTTGAGAAGTTTTTTTGTTACTTTGATTGAATTTGCTGAAAGCATTTCTCCCATTTTTACACCTCAAAACTTAATTGATAATTACCCATTGATGAATCCCGTGAAATGCTGGAAATAAGAAATATATCAAAAAGCTATGGCAAATTGAAAGTTCTTGAAAGTGTTGATATGACTTTCAATGATTCAGGTATTTATTCGATTCTTGGTCCAAATGGCTCAGGTAAAACTACATTAATCAAAACAATATTAGGTATGGTTATACCCGACAAAGGAGAAATTTTTTTTGATGGAATTAAAATTAACTGGACTTATAACTACAGGAGTAAAATTTCATATTTACCTCAGATTGCAAATTTCCCAGATAATCTGACTGGTCGTGAATTAATTTCAATGATTAAAGATATAAGAAATTCAAATTTAAACGAAGAATATTTAATAAACTTATTTGATTTGAAGAATCATCTTGATAAAAATATGAAACATCTTTCCGGAGGTACAAAACAAAAGTTAAACGTTGTTTTGGCTTTGATGTTCGATACACCGATTATCATACTGGATGAACCTACAGCAGGACTTGACCCAGTTGCTTTGATTAGTTTTAAAAAGCTTATTAAAGAATTAAAGAAACGGGGTAAAATAATAATATTAACAACTCATATAATTAATTTAGTCGAAGAGATAACAGATAAAATCATTTTCCTCTTGGAAGGTAATATTTACTTTAAAGGAAATATTAGAGAACTATTGGAAAAGACAGAAGAAAATAATTTGGAAGAAGCTATTGCAAAAATCTTAAAAGAGAATGGGAATGTTTAAAGTTTTTAAATATAGTTTGTTCGACCAGACAAGGAGTAAATGGATTTATCTATACACTTTATTTTTCTTTCTGGTTAGCTATGCAATGCTGTACCTGAATAATGATTTAATGTCTGGACTTACAAATTTATTAAATATCTCCTTACTCATCTGTCCATTGGTTAGCATTATTTTTGGGACTATGTACTTTTACAATTCAAGGGAGTTTACAGACTTATTACTTGCACAACCCATTAAAAGAACAACAATATTATTGGGTCAATATTTTGGACTTAGTAGCAGCCTCTCTTTAGCATATTTATTGGGTAACCTGATTCCATTTATTTTGTATGGTGTGATTGTTTCCGATATATTTATAAGTTTTATTATGCTTTTAATCGCTGTAGTGTCATTAACATTCATTTTCAGTGGTTTTGCAATTATGATTTCCCTGATTACTGATAATAGAATTAAAGGGTTTGGATTTTCAATATTTTTATGGCTGTTTATGACATTTATATATGATGGGATATTTCTTTTGACATTATTCCTGTTTAGTGACTATCCCATGGAAATATTTTCAATAAGTGTAACCATGCTCAATCCTGTTGATTTAGCAAGAATATTAATCATGCTCAAATTAGATATTACCTCAATGTTAGGTTATACTGGTGCTGTTTTCAATAAGTTTTTTGGTTCAGAAACTGGAATAATGATTTCATCAATAACACTAATTTTCTGGCTTTTTATGCCAGTCATTTTATCAATGAAAATCGGGAAGAGAAAAGATTTTTAGAATCTATTATACTTGTCACAATAGTCTTCAAAGGTCCACCTATTATAAATTATTCATCTCCAAAATTATTTGGACAAATATTTATAAATCTTCTTAAATATTTTTCTGAAATAAACATAAATCATAATTCAAATTTCCTTATTTTCGTTTTGTATATTTCGAAGTCAAAATGTTAAAAGGCATTTTGGACAGAACAAAAATCTTTGGATTGCAAATTCAACTTTAAAAAAAGTTTCAATTTAATTTGGTAAATAAGTAAAGGGACTGCCCTTTTAAGACAGTCCCTGTAATTTATTCATTTCAATTATGTTTTATCTCACAATTGAAAGTGTTTGTGTAATAACTCCACTTTGAGAACGCAATACGATGAAATAAGTCCCCGATGGAATATTGCTAATGTCAACGCCTTTGATATAAGAGCCTTGCTCTAACTTCTCATCATCTACTATTTTCATCACTTCCTTACCACGCAAATCAACTATACTCAATTGAGCATCATTTGACATTTCGTTCAAAGTGAAAGCAATAGTAATGTGATATTTTGCTGGATTTGGTGAAATCGGATTTAATATCAAACCTGAATGATTTCCACTGCCGTTTTCAACAACTGCAGATATTGGGTCTGATAGTGTTAATTTTCCAGTCGAAATCTCCTGCGAATTGATATCGTATGTTATAAATTCGATTTCAGCATTAGTTTCATCAACCCCCGAAAGAGTTAAGAATATTGGCTTTGCTGTTTTATTAGACTCAAGACCTGTTATACCTTGAGGAGGTACTGTAAAGACGTAAGAACCATCTGATAGCATTTGAGGTATCAAATAAGTAACTCCGTTTTCTGAACTTGGTGGTCCAACAGCAAGTATTTTCATATTACCTGATGGTTTGATGGAAATTGAATGAATTCCATCTTTATAACCATTTGTATTGCTTATATAAAGAGCATAAGACGCTACTTTCACAGGTTGTGTTGTTGCATCAATGCCCATTTTATCTGGTTCTGCACCTGGTGCTCTTGCAATGTAAAGTATCGGCTCAGTTGCAAGTGCATCATCATAGCCAGGAACTGAGTAATTATACCTAACATATACTGGGAATTGCATTAACTTTTGCTGATTGCTAAAGCTTAATTCTATTTGTGCATTATCACCTCGTTTAATTTGTCCAATTACTGAACCAATACCATCTTTTATTGTGCCATCCTTCGTTCCAAATCTTATAGAACTTAAAGGAACATCTTGAGAGATGACATCAATACTATTAATGGTAACATCATTTTCAGGGTCATTAGGACTTATTACCCATAGTGAACCTTTATCATTAGCTTCCAATATTAAGCTTGTTGATGAAGGCATTTCAGCATTTGGCTTTTCAGATTTTCCTGAACCTTCTATTATGCCATTTCGTTTAATATCCGTATCCCAAGGATTTGGTTTCCATTTTCTTACAACTGTGTAGAAAATCACTGTATCGCAGGTCAAACAGTTGCAATCTGTAAAGCTATATCGAATAGCGAATCTCAAAGAGTCAGTACCAGCCTTGCTTCCAACAGCAGGGAATAACATCTTCAAGGCAAGATTTGCACCTTTCATCCAATCAATACATTCACCTGGTCCCCAGACAGCTTCTCTACTGAATAAGCTAAGCAATTGAGGTCCTGGAGCAGGAGCTATAACCAAACTGCCTCCAAGAATATCACCAAATATTCTTTGCCATGGTGCCATTTGGAATCTTAGCTGAGCTGATACTATCGTTGCTGTGAATTTTTTAATTGGTGATGGTCCGGCAGAAATCATCGTACTCAAACTTACTGAGCCATCTGTTGCCCAAGCTATTTGTGGTTTCTCTATTTTCCTTACAAATTTACTGCAGCAATCCTCCGAAGGTGGTGGAGGACAATCAGGCAAATCACGCCTGATACTGTCTCGGCAAACCACACCATTACACGAAATTGTGAAATTAATTGTAATAGGATTATTCACCGAAGTATGTGTAAATGTTGTATTAATATTCCAGGGGCTTGAAGTTACATTAAATGAGTTCGGTGAAAATGAACCATCCAAAGAACTCAATGTTATGGTTGCTGGTGCACAACTCATAGCCGCAATTTGAACAGAATATTGATTATTCCCTGCAGCATCTTTGCCAATACATTTAACACCAATGTTAATCAAGCTATCCAAACATCCTTGATTTTGATGCGTAGTATCAATTGCAACACAAGCAGGATTTGACTCAGATTGACCTGCAAGCTGGAAGCTAACAATATTGCTCTGTATCAAATGTTTTGTCCATCCGCTTGCCGCAAAAGTGTTACATACACTACCCGATGCAGGTACTGCACCTTGAATAACATCTGCTACAAATTCAACTGAAGCTCCACCAGTTCCAATAGCTGTCGGACCAAAGTGAGCACCTATGTTTTTATCCAATGCAGACCAATTTGCCACCCAGGTCCCGCCACTTGTAGCACATCCGATTGTGAAAGCATTCCCTGGAGCTCCTGTCGGATACAAGTTATTAACATTTGCCAATCCAGCATTAAATGAATTTTTCCATTGACTTATTGACGGATTAGATGTTATGAATGAATTATACGCCACATCAAAATTACCTGATGTACCACGAGGTCCACACAAGGT
>RCNQ01000095.1 GCA_003731675.1 Bacteroidetes/Chlorobi group bacterium ChocPot_Mid | reverse complement strand
ATTAAAATCAATTAAAGAGAAAATAATGACTTTAGATGATGACTACAAGATATACTGCGGACACGGACCAGCGACAAGTGTCGGATATGAACGCAGTTACAATCCTTTTTTGAATGGTATTCCTGAATATTTAGGTGATTAGAAGGTAAAACAATGAAAATAAATTCATTTTTACTTAATTACAAGTTATATATATATTTGTTAAGTTGCATTTTCGTAGTGATGTTCTTTAAAGGATGTTATTCATTTACGGGAGGGACGATACCCGAACATTTGAAAACATTATATATTGCGTCTGTTAGTGATAACAGTGGTTACGGGAATCCGGTTTACAGGGAGACGTTATTTCAGAAACTGGTTGCTAAATTTCAAAAAGATAATTCTTTGAAACTTGTGGACAGAGGAGGCGACGCAAGGTTGACGGTGAGTATCAAATCAATTCGTGATGAGATGCTGACAGTAAAGCCTGGCGAAGTAGAAAGCGAAAGAAAGATAACTCTTTCATGCGATGCCGAGTATTACGACGCTGTGAAGAAAAAAGTTATATGGACCAAGAGTTTTTCGAATTATGAAGTTTACAACCTTAATAACGCTATGGTCGAAAGAGACCGTGCTATTAATGTTGCTTTGGAGCAAGCCACCGACGATATATTGTTGGCGGTTGTTTCAGGATGGTAGATGATAATTAATATTATTAACAATGGTGAGGTTGTTCACCGCTTATGGAAAATTTTATACTAGTTGTTTACTTATTAGGACTCAGCATTTTATTTGGTTTCGGTATGCACGGAATCGTGATGCTGTATTACTATCACAAAACATCTAAAATCAGTGAACCTGATATGAACTTACCTGAGGAGTTACCACACGTTACAGTTCAGTTGCCAATGTACAATGAGATGTATGTAATCGAGAGATTGCTTGCGGCTGTTTGTAACTTTGATTATCCGAAAGATAAGCTGGAGATACAGGTTCTTGACGATTCGACTGATGAAACGATTAATATAGCTCAGCGACTTGTAAGCTATTACAGGGAAGAGGGTTATGATATTAATTATATTCACAGGGATAATCGTCAGGGTTTCAAAGCAGGTGCCTTAAAGCATGGACTTTCTTTGGCAAAAGGGGAGTTTGTTGCAATTTTTGATGCAGACTTTGTACCCAAAAAGGATTTTTTATTGAAAACAATTCCCCAGTTTAACAACAAAAATGTTGGTTGTGTGCAGACACGCTGGGAACATTTAAATGAAGAATATTCTTTACTGACAAGGGCATTAGCTCTTGCATTGGACGGTCATTTTGCAATCGAACAGCAAGTTCGGAATAAGGCAGGGTTCTTCATTCAGTTCAATGGTACAGCCGGTATTTGGAGGAAGGAAACGATTATTGATGCAGGGAACTGGCAGGAAGATACTTTGACTGAAGATATGGATTTGAGTTTTAGGGCACAGCTAAAGGGTTGGAAATTCGTTTTCCTAAACAACGTAACTTCCCCGGCAGAGCTTCCAGCAGATATTAATGCTTTGAAAACACAGCAGTTCCGTTGGACAAAAGGTGCAGTTGAAACAGCCAAGAAGATATTGCCTCAGGTATTCAAATCTGACCAACCATTGAAAATCAAGCTTGAGAGCTTTGTTTTGTTAACCTCTAATATCGTATTTCCATTTATCATCCTTGTAGCTTTACTGAACATACCTTTGGTTATAATTAAGAATAATGTAAGTGGATACGATGAGTTTTATACGATGATGTCAATCTTTGTATTGGCATCAATTTCGACTTTTCTTTTTTATCTTTACGGTCAAAGGGCATTGCATCTTGACTGGAGAAAACGTCTGCTGTTTTTCCCGATATTTCTTGGCGGGAGTATGGGTATGGCTGTAAATAATACAAAAGCAGTGATTGAAGCGTTGATAAATAAGAAATCTGGTTTTGAGAGGACTCCGAAGTACAATATTGTCAGCAACAGTGATGATTGGCGAAAGAAGAAATATGTTCAAAAGACATTGAAAGGTACTGTGATTTTTGAATTGATTTTGACATTGTATTTTTTGGTTGGAGTAGGGATATCATTGTATTATCTTGAGATAGCGGCAATACCTTTCCAACTTATGTTCTTATTTGGTTTTGGGGCAGTTGGAGCACTATCACTTAAGCATGCATTAGCAAAGTAAATATTTGATTTTTTTAGTTTTAGCCCGGAATTAATAATCAATTTCGGGCTTTTTTTTAAGATGAAGACTATTTTATTAATACTATTGTTCTCTTTTCCGTTGGTTTCAGTAGCGGAGGAATTTTACTATCCTAAAACCGATATATTTTCTGTTTCAGGTGGGATTTATTATGATAATCCGGGGAAAATAAATTCAATGCTTAAAAAAGTTATAGGGGCTGATGATTTGATATCGCATGTTTATTATCTTGATTTTAACTATAAATTCAATCATAATCCAATTATCTGGAATAGTCCATATTTTATTTTGTATTCTTTGAATTTGCAGGTTCCGTTTTCGAGGAAGACCAGCAATATTTATTATAATGCAGAGTTGCAGACTTATTCTGCTTCGGTTGAAATTTCTTCTTTTGAATCTTACGTAAAAACTGTAACAGTTCATCCTTTGATTGGTTTGGGGTTATCTTATACTGAATTGTTAATGCCGGTTAAATACAGTGAAGCTCTTGGTATTAATTGTGTTGATGATAAAATGAATAAATATGAGAAATCCAATTTGAATCTGATTTTAGGAGGTGGTTCTGATTTAAGGTTGAATTTGAGGGAATCAGAACAGGAAAGAAAAAATTTATTGCTGTCTTTTGAAGTGCGTTATTCAATAAATCTTG
Source organism: Bacteroidetes/Chlorobi group bacterium ChocPot_Mid (assembly GCA_003731675.1). Lineage (GTDB taxonomy): Bacteria > Bacteroidota > Ignavibacteria > Kapaibacteriales > UBA2268 > ChocPot-Mid. The sequence goes on along the minus strand of RCNQ01000095.1, from coordinate 11,506 downwards.
ATGTGCTTGGTATTATTGGTGGTGATTGGGAAGTTGGGAGATATGCAGCAATAGGAATTCCTGATTACATAGGTCCTGGTCTTTCAATTGAGTTAAAAATTGGTATTGAAAATCAAAGAAAATAAATGATTTTGTTATCCTGAATTAATTTTAACATTATTTATGCAGAAGCAATTGCAAGTTCGTTAGTCACAGGATACAAAGCGGCAAGTTTTGTAAGTTCAAATTCTGCTATCAGTTCATCAAAAATTTCTTTAACAGATTGAAGTTTAGTAGCTTTATATGCGTTAGAGCCGGCGAAGGCAAATCCATCATGCATCTTACCATTTGCTGAATTAAAAAGGGTTTTAGCAATGCAGTACTGAACGTTTCTGAAGTTGCAGGTTTTAAGGCACTGCCAGGAACATTTAAAGGGTTTTTCTTCACCTCTGTTAATCTGATTGACAAATTCATTTTTAATAACTCTTCCGGGTAAGCCGACAGGACTGTCAATTATTGTTATATCCTCTTTTTTTGAATTTATATAGCTTTCTTTGAATTCAAGGGCGGCATCACATTCATAAGTTGTTACAAAGCGGGTTCCCATTTTTACAGCTTTTGCTCCTGATTGGAATATTTCATAGATATCTTTGCCTGTGTAAATACCACCTGCGGCTATTATAGGAATGTCTTTTCCAAAATATTCAATGTAGGGCTGGACTTCCTGAACTGATTCTCTGATAATTGTTGAAAGTTTAATGTCGGGATTTACCAAATCAGATTTTTTGAATCCGAGATGACCTCCGGCGAGGGGACCTTCGACAGCAAAAGCATCGGGAACATATTTGTATTTTTCAGCCCAATATTTTAAAATAACTCTGATTGCTTTAGCAGATGATACTTTGGGTATAAATTTTGTTTTAATGTTTTCGAAACCTTTTTCAAGGATTTTGTCGGGCATTTTGAGAGGTAAACCTGCACCGAGGAAAACGACATCAATATTTTCTTCTATTGCTATATTTATCAAGTCTTCGGCATCGGTAACTGCGAGCATGATATTAACACCTAATACGCCATCGGTCAGGCATCTTGCTTTGGAAATTTCTTTTTTTAAGGCGGTTTTGTTAGCTTCTTTGAAGTTTTTTAGGTAGTCTGGTTCAGTCATTCCAATTCCTACAGCAGAAATAACGCCAATTCCACCTTGATTTGCAACGGCAGATGCTAATCCTGATAAGGAGATAGCTACTCCCATACCACCTTGAATTATTGGATATTTAATTTTGAGGTCGCCTATTTTGAATTCGTTCATGTGTATTTTAAAATTATTTTTTTGAGAAACATAAAGTTTAATACAAAATTACCAGTAAACTTGTGTTGAGTCAAAAAATAGGGACATCACAGAATATTAAAGGTATGATTAATGATTTTAGGGGTAAAAGGGGTGATTTTAGGGACAGGAATTTAGTTGGATTGTATAATTTCTTTGAATTTTGAGATGTAGTTTTGTGAGACAGGAATCTGAAAATCAAGACCATTGATAGAAAGTCTGTATCCCTGGAAGTTGCCGCTGATTTTTTCGATGTGGTTTATATTGACAATATATGAGCGATGGCATTTGAAGATAAACTTATAATCTTTAAGGATTTCCTCAGCTTTTTTCAATGAGCTTCTGACCATTTGATTTTGGATTTTGCCATCTTCGAGCCAGAAAACTTCAATATAATTATTTGCAGAGCGTACAAAAAGGAAAGCACTGACTTTTATTGAGAGATTGTCTTTCATGTAATCGGATTCAAAAAAGAGCATTTTTTCTTGTGAAGATTTTCTTTCCTGCAATTTGATGTTCAAATCTATCGCAGTTTTGAGATTGGAACGCAACATCCTGTTTTGATTTAATGTTATGAGAATTGAAATTGGGATAAGTGAGTAAATGATTATTTTAAATATTAGTGCAAAATCAAATTCGAGAAGACCGATATAAGAATAATAGAGCAGATTGCCACTGGTGATAGTGAACAAGAGCCAGAGGTTCCAGAGTATTTCCTTGCCGATATTCCATTTTTCACTAATGAAAAGCTTTGGGAATAAGCTCGGAAGGATTAACAGGTTTAAGCTTAGAGAAACAAAAGTAATAACGGCAAGAGCTATAATTCTGTAAAAGTTTTCAGGATTTGCCAGTGGTTTTAGGTCATAGGGTCTGAAAATGAAAAGGAATATCAGAACAGCAATGCTGATAAATATTATTATCTTGGCATTGTGTTTCAAATCATCGTTAAAAGGGTATGGCTTTTTAAGAAATTTAAACATATAAATTGTTTTTATTCAAATAGTTCATAAAAAAATATTCAAATATAATATAAAAACAGTTATTTGGTTAAAAAACATAACTCATAAATACTTTTATAAAGGATGTTAGTTAATCTAAATTGAAGTGAGTGGTGATTATTAACCTTTTTGAGTTATGATAACTCCTGCAATAATCATTAATCCACCAAGTATAAAACTTGAAGTGAGAACCTGACCGAAGATGATAACTGCTAAAATTGTAGTCATAACGGGTTGAAGATTATTAAAAACAGCTGTTTTGCTTGCATCACGCATAGTAAGCAGAATGTACCAGAGGGCATAACCCAAACCTGATGTAATAAAACCTAAGTAAAGGATTTGTAACCAGCTTGAAAAAGAAATTCCTGATACATCGAGAGGTACACCAGTCATTATGAAAATCGGGATGTAGAGTAGGAAACCAGCAATCATAGTTATGCCTGTTGTATAAATCGGACCGTATTTGAATGAGAATTCCCTGCCGACGATAGTGTAAAGAGCATAAAAGAACGACCCTGTGAGAACAATAATAAATCCCCAGAAATTATCGGAGCTGAAATTGATACCTCTTTCGAATAAAATTAGGATAGTGCCTATAAAAGCTATGGCAATACCAAGAATTTTTTTGGTGTTGGCTTTTTCACCAAAAAAGGAAACTGCCAGAATTAAGACGAAAGCCGGCGTAAGAGCATAGGCAAGCGAGACATTAGGAGCGGTAGTCAATTTGGCGGCAATCAAGAATAAATACTGGTTGAGAGGTATGTTAAGTAAACCTAACAGGAGGACTTTTGACCAGTCTTCTCTTTCGATTTTCTGAACTTTCTTTTTGTTGAAGAGCATCCAGATAAGATATAAACTCATAGCAATTATGGAGCGGAAAAGCATCAGAATTGCAGGATTGACAGAAGAAGTAACATTTTTGGCTATGATATGTGTACCTGATGCCTGAAGCTGAAAAATGAAAGTTAGAAAGTAGTATAGCATATTTTATTTGTTTAGTATTCATTAAACAATGACATAACGATGTTATCCTGGGAGTCAAAAGAGAGCCGGTAAGAAGCATTTGCACAGGCATTTTTGAATTTTGTGTAATTGTCTTTTTGGGCTATTTTACTGATTGCTCCGGCTATATCCTTAGGTTCAGAGTCGGGGTTGATGGCAAGACCGATGCCGAATTCATCTATTATTTGCTTCATAGCCGGTAAATCGGAAACGAGTGAGGGGATTCCTGCCATACAGTATTCAAATAATTTATTTGGTAAAGCAAGGTTATAACTGTATGAAATTGGTTCAATCAAAGCGAGTCCGATGTCAGCAGAACAAGTCCATTGGTGAAGCTCAGAGTAGTTAATGTTTCCTGCAAAAATTACTTTATTTGTTAAGCCAAGTTTTTCAGAAAGTTGCATTGCTTCTTTTCTTAAAATACCATCACCAAAGATGCAAAAGACGAAATCTTCAAGATGAGAAAGGGCTTTGATAGCAGGAATAATGCCTCTTCCCTCGCTAATCATTCCCTGATAAATCAGTATTTTTTTATCCTGAGGTATTTTGAATTTTTCTCTGATGATTTCAGATTTAACGGCTTCTCTGAAAGGAGGAAAGTTTTTGACGATATAGAAAGGTATATCAGTTTTGAAATGATTAATAAGATATTCTTTATCAAGTTCACCTGTAACAACGATTTTATCAACATTTTTGACCCATTTTTTTTCGAGAAAAGTTTGAACAGTTTGTGTAAATCTGCGATTGTGCAGTGAGCCGATGGCAGAGTAGATTTCCCTTGCATCATAAATAAGTTTAGCGCCGTACTTTTTTGCGTAGTGAGATGCGATGGGGAGAGAGTAAAAGTCAGAAGCCCAATATGTTTTTGCCTGAATCACGGGATATAATTTTTTGCAGACTTTACGGAAATAAGACCATTCTTTGAAGACACGGGAATAAAATGGTTTTGAAATGGTTTTGAAATCAATGAAATCATATTTTTCATTATCATTGCCATAGCCGATTACGCAGACCTTTTTGTTGTTTTTAAACAGGGTTTTGGATATGTTGATAGTGCGTGCATCATGCCTTAGGAATGACATAGTAATCATGCAGACATCATATATTGAATTATTGTTAGCAGTCATTTGAGCTTGCATGATTATCAACTAAATTATTTTTGTTTTTCGAAATTGTAATGGAAAGTTGACCTGAGGACACCACGAGCGTTAAATCTTTCTTTAAAGTAAATGAGATTTAATGAAGGAGTCATGGGGTCTTCGGCAGAAGTGTCCTGCGAAACACCTATGTCCACCCATTTGTAGCCGTTTTCGATTGACCAGCGTGTAACTTCATAATTTACAAGATACACAGGGCGAAGGTGTTCGTATTCGTATAAGAGCATATTGTAGAAACACAGACTTACATTTTTATTTGCCAGGAAAAGGAGTGAACCTGCAATTGGTTTTCCTTGATGATAAACAAGGAATAATTTGAGGTTTTCGGGCATTAATTCGCGTAATTTGAGCATATCTTCGAGAGAATGAGTTGGCTTAACGTTGTGCTTAGCTTTGTTTTTTATCAGAATGTCATTGAAAGAGATGTAGTCATCACTTTCTTCTATTGTAATTTGTTTTTCTCTGAGAATTTTGTGAATGGTTTTTCTTGCTGTTTTGTCGAAGTATTTTAAAAAATCATTTCCGATGCTCAAATCAATGGCGTGTGAGATATAGCTGTATTCAAAGTCGAATCTTCTGTAAAGCATGGAGTATTCAATGTGCTGATTGTAAACTTTGTTGTAGATAATGGGCGGAGGAATGAGATAAATATCTTTGAAATTTTTTTCTTTGCAATACTCCAGCAATGCATCTACTAAATTCAATGAAATATGGTAAGGGACATCTTTTGTAACAATTGAGCCATAGCTTGCTCCGACGGGTGACCAGAAGGAGTTGCCATTGTCTGCCATTCCACCTGGCAGGACAGCAATCAGCTCATTGTCTTTACGAAATAACAGATGATGGAAATTGAACTTACCCTGCGGGTGGTAGTCTAAAAATTTTTGTTTATGGAACATAGTGCCGTTATTGGAAGTTTCGACAAAATTATCCCATTCTTCCTTGTCTTTTTCGTTGTATTCCTGAACAATTATTTTACTCATAAATTCAAATAATATTAATAAAAATATCTGCAAAGTTAACGATTTTTTGGCTAATATATGATTTGTAATATGAGTTTGCATTAAAATTATATGGCTCAGAGGAAGTATGTCGAAAAAATTTTGACATTAAAATCGTAAATTCTGCAATTTCATATTTAATTAAGAATTATCATTTTTGTAACGGAAAAAGTTCTATTAATATAATACATTTTGGAGATAAGAAATGAAACTGTTAATTGTTGATGATTCGGAATTTATAAGAGATACTCTTGTAAAATTATTAAAGCCGGTGAGGTTTTTAGAGACTGTTTATATGGCAAGTGATGTGAAGGAAGGGATTGAACTTGTAACTAAGTTAAGACCTGATGCAGTGATACTCGATATAAGATTGCCGAAAGGAATTGGTTTTGATGTATTGGATGCGGCAAAGGCACTAAATCCAGCACCAATGGTGATAATGCTTACAAATTATACGATTGAACAATATAAGAAGAAGGCATTCGAAAAGGGAGCGGATTATTTTTTTGATAAATCAGCTGAATTTGAAAAGGTGATAGAAATTATCGATGAGTTATCTGTTCGGTTGGTTCTTGAGAAAACAAAGCAGATTGATTCTCAAACACAAGACAAGAAATGATTTAGTAATTAATAATTGATAAGAAAATGCTGATAGAAACGAATATAAGTGAGAATGAGGAACAGTCTGATGATAATTTTAATGAGAAAGATTATAATAAGACAGTTGATGATTTGAAGATTTCCAAGGAAGAACTTGAAGAATTGATTGAGTTAAGAACTGAAAAGCTGATACAAGCAAATCAGAAATTACAACAAGAGATTCTTGAAAAGCAAAAAACAGAAGCTATGTTACTGGAGGAACGAAACAAGTTTCAGAAATATATTGACATAGCAGGTATTATGATTCTTGTGTTAGATAAAAACGGGACAGTGAAGTTGGTGAATAAAAAGGGATGTAAAATACTTGGATGTAAGGAAGATGAAATAATAGGGAAGAACTGGTTTGAAAATTTTATACCTGAAGAGGATAAAGCAATATTGAGAAATGTGCACTTTAATGTAAAAAATAAAAATATAGAGAAATTTGAGACATTTGAGAATTATATAGTTACCAAAAAGGGTGAAAAGAAGCTGATATTATGGAATAATGCAGTGTTAACTGATTCAAAAGGTGAAGTAATAGCAACAATTAGTTCGGGTGAGGATATCACTGAGAAAAAGGAAGCTGAGGAGACAATTAAAAGGATGAATCTGGAGCTTGAAGAACGAGTTATGGAAAGGACTAAGGAGCTGGAAATATTGAACAAGGATTTAGAGTCTTTCAGTTACTCAGTATCGCATGACTTAAAAGCACCGTTGAGACATATAAAAGGATTTTCTGAGTTGTTGCTGAAGAATGTTGATGAGAATGATAGTAAGCTTAAGAAGTATGCTGAATTGATTTATCAATCTTCGAATGAAATGGGGATAATGATAGATAAGCTTTTGGAATTTTCACGGTTGGGGCGGAAAGTTTTGAATAAGACAAAAGTTGATATGAACGGAATGGTGAAAGAAGTTAAGAGATTCTTTGAAGATGATGTTAAAGACAGAAATATAATTTGGGATATTCAGACATTGCCGAGGGTATTGGCTGACGAGGAATTATTGAAGATGGCATTTACAAATTTAATCAGCAATGCTATAAAATATACGTCAAAAAATGAAGTAACAAGAATAGAAGTTGGATGCTACTCAAGGTCTGAGGAAAAGGTGATTTACGTGAGGGACAATGGAGTAGGTTTCGATATGAATTATGCGGAGAATATGTTCGGAGTGTTTCAAAGATTACATAATCCTGCTGACTTTGAAGGGACAGGAATTGGGTTGGCTATGACAAAGAGGATAATAAATAAGCATGGTGGTAAGATTTGGGCTGAGAGCAAACCGGGTAAAGGAACTACTTTGTTTTTCACAATACCTAACAAGTAAATAATTAAAATTAATAGATGGAGTAAGTTATGTATGGAAAAATTACAATTTTAAATCTTGAAGATGACATCGGAGATGCTGAGTTAATCAAGGAAGCGATAGAATCTGAGCAACCAAATTGGGAGATCACATCAGTAACAACGGGTGAAGAATTTGTAAGGGAATTCATAAAAAATAGATATGATATTATCTTATCAGATTACAAAGTACCCGGTTATTCAGGGATAAAAGCTCTGGAGTTAGTGAGGTCGAAGAACTCAATTATACCTTTTATATTTGTATCCGGCTCTATGGGAGAGGACATGGCTGTTGAAATGATAAAGAAGGGAGCAACGGATTATGTATTGAAGGATAAGTTGTTCAAATTACCTGCGGCGATAATAAGAGCTTTGAAAGAAGCGAAAGCAGAGAAGGAGAAACTTGAAATGCAAAGGCGTTTGAAGGAGTCAGAAGAAAAATACAAACAGATAATTGACACAGCTCTTGTGGGTGTTTATCAGACAAATGAAAAAGGGGAAATAACATTTGCTAACAAGACTATGGCGGAAATTCTTGATTTTTTAAGTCCCGATGAGCTGAAGAAATATAATGCTCTGGAGTTTTATAAGGACCAAGAAGAGAGGGAGAAGTTATTAAAAATATTGAAGAGCAAAGGCAGGGCAAATGGGTTCGAGTCTGAACTTGTAACTAAAGACAATAAGACAAAGAATGTTTTAATGAGTGTTAATTATGTTGGGGATAGTTATACTGGGATGATGGTGGATATTACCGACAGAAGGAAATACATTGAAGGTTTGAAAGCGGCTAAAGAAAGAGCAGAGAATCTGAACAAAATAAAATCGAATTTTTTGGGGACTATTAGCCATGAAATGCGTACGCCAATGATAGGGATACTTGGTTTTACAGATATTTTGAGAAAAGAGGTAAAAGATGAGGAGCAGAAGGAAGTAGCAGATATTATCTATGAAAGCAGTAAAAGATTGATGAATACTTTGAATCTGATTTTAGATTTGTCAAGAGTGGAATCGAATAAACAGGAATTGCAACTGTGTGATGTGAATATATCAGATACAATAATGACTTCAACGGAAGTTTTACAAAGTTTAGCTAAAGAAAAGAATCTGTATTTGCAAACAGAAATTAAGAATCATGATATTATAGTTCATCTTGACGAGAGTCTGTTAATTAAGGTAATACATAATCTGATAGACAATGCAATTAAGTTTACAGACAAAGGTGGTGTGAAGATTGAACTTGAGAGCAGGCAGATAGACAACAGGGATTATGCAGTGATAAAAGTAATTGATACGGGTATTGGTATTGATGAGCAATACCATTCAATTATTTTTGAGGAGTTCAGACAAGTAAGTGAGGGATTAAGCCGAAGCTTTGAGGGGACAGGTTTGGGGTTGACAATTTCAAAGAAATATGTAGAATTGATGGGAGGGAAAATTTCAGTCCACAGTAAACCTGGTGAGGGTTCAACATTTGAGGTAATTTTTCCGATTGTAAATGCTGAAGCAGAACAAGTTTTAGTGGAACCTGAGCAAGAGACGGCAAAAGATATTGAAAATGTGAAGCAGATACCTGAGTTCAAAATTAAGCCGAAGATATTGCAGGTTGAAGATGATTGGGCGTCGATTATGTATGTAAAAAAATGCTTGAATGGAAAAGCAGAATTAAAACAAGTAAAAAATGGTGAGGAGGCGTTGGAACTTGTTAAAAATGAGCAATTTGATGTAATATTAATGGATATTAATTTAAAAGGTGGAATGAATGGTTTAGAAATTACAGAAAAAATTCGTAATTTAAAGAATTATGAAAATACTCCGATTGTTGCAGTTACAGCTTTTGCAATGAAAGGGGATAAGGAAGAATTTTTAAGTAAGGGTTGTACTCATTATTTGGCGAAGCCATTTCATAGGGAAGAGTTGCTTGATTTAATTAATATGTTAATCAATAAATAATTTATTGAATAAGTATGGATAATGAAAAAGTGATAGAAAGTGTTCTCGAAAACACTGATGCAGCTTTCGGTTTGCATAAAGTTGTATTGGATAAGAAAGGTAATCCAATTGACTATATTTTCGAGAAGGTTAATAAGAATTTCGAGAAATACACAGGGTTAAATCATCTTGATATCATAGGTAAAAAGGTTACTGAAGTTTTGCCTGAGATAGAAAAATCGAATTTTGATTGGATAAAGAAGTACGGGGAAGTTGCATTAACAGGGAAATCAATAAAGTTTGAAGCTTTTTCAGAATCTTTGAACAGGTATTATACAGTATTGGCTTTTTCACCAGAGAAGTATTATTTCATTACTTTATTCCATGAAATCAGCGAAAGAAAATCAAGAGAATTGCTGAATGAACTTCAGCAAGAAAATTTTGAATATTTAACTTTGAATAAGGTTATCACTGATATTTCCAAGATGCAGACCAAAGATGAAGTATTTCATTATTTGATTGAATTTATAAGCGGATTAATGCCTGAATCAGTAATTCTGAGTTTAGAAAAAATTGATGAAGACAATTTGAGATTAAAGGAAGTCAAAGGGCTGGAGAAAAACATCGTCAAGAAGGTAATAGATTTAGCGGGGGTTGATTTTTTCTCAAAACCTTTCAAGATAATTCCTGAATTTCGTGAGATATTTTCACAAACCAGATTGTATGAGCACAAAGAAGGTTTGGAAAAATTTGCAAAGAGTGAAATACCTGCTTCAATTGCAAAGGCAATACAGAAACTTCTCGGGATAAAGTCAATTTACACTATAGGACTTGTTTCGGACAATAAGTATATCGGAAATTTTCATTTCTTTTTAAGGGGTAAAGATACAATCAATCAGCAACTGATAGAAAATCTTTTTTACCAGTCTGCATTGGTGATTGAAAAGATTGCTGAAAATCTTAAGAATAAGGAGTTGCTGAATAATTTCCTTACATTTTATAATGCTTTGCAAGACTTCGTTTTTGTGGTGGATATGCAAGGGAATATAAAATATGCTAATGAATATGCGAAGGAACATCTTGGATATGCTTTCGAAGAATTTACTAAGATGCGTATAACGAGTCTTTGTAATGAACAAAATGAGAGTGATTTTCGTGAAATTGTAAATTCAAAAAATGAAAATTCGGAAGCCGATAAGAGAATTTACGAATGCACATATTTCTCAAAGGATGGGAAAAGTATTCCTATTGAGATGATTATTTACAGGGGTATATGGGGCGAGGAAGAGATTTTTTATTTTATCGGCAAAGACTTAACAAAGGTTCAGTTGAGTGAAAATAAGTTTAAGCTGATTTTTAATAACAATCCTTCACCGATGTCAATATCAGAGCTGAGCAGAGGAATATTCATTGATGTAAATGAGGCATTTCTCAAAGCTATAAAATGTAAGCGTGAGGATATAATAGGAAAAAGTTCACTTGAAGTGAATTTATATGAGAGCCCTGAAGAACGACGGAATATTTTGGAAAAGGTAATTAAGGATAAAAATATATCCAATTATAAATTTAATTTTAGAACATTTGATTCAGAGATAAGGTCTTGTTTGCTTTCAGCGGAGGTAATAGAAATAAATAATGTTAATTATTTAGTTTCAACTTTTGTTGATATAACAGAGAGAATACAACTTGAGAATAGGATTAAGGAAATAAATAAAAAATTGTTTGAGGAAAACAATCTGTTTCAGAATGGTCCTGTAGTACTTTTCAAATTAAGAAGAGAGAAGCACTACCCAATTGCTTTTGTGTCAGATAATATTAATGAATTGACGGGATACAGCACAAATGAAATCAAGGAACATAATATTTCATTGATTGATTTAGTGCATTATTTGGATAGAGAGAAAGTAATTAAAGAAATAGAGGAATCATTAGAAGACCCGACAAAAGTTTACATTAACCATTCTGAATTCAGATTAAATACCAAAGATGAGAGACTGACATGGGTAAATTTGTTTACGATGATTATCAGAGATGATAATGGAGGTGTAAAAGAACTGTTAGGATATACTTATGATATTACAGCGACAAAGAAATCGGAAGAAAATCTGCAAACAACGCTAAAGAA
>RCNQ01000354.1 GCA_003731675.1 Bacteroidetes/Chlorobi group bacterium ChocPot_Mid | reverse complement strand
TTGTTATAATAAAATACTTTTTCATCTTCCACAAAGCCACCTCTTGTAAACCAGAAAATCAACGGGTCTTTGTAATCTATTGCTATTGATGTCAATCCTAAATCACCATTTCCCGTAACTACCTGAGTCCATTCACCTCCTGCATTTGTTGTTCTCCAAATGCCCTTTGGCTTTATTACATAAATCACATCGTGATTTGCTCTTGATATGGCTATATATCTTATTGGGTCTTTATCTGCAAAATTGGATATTTTAACAAATGGGTCAACTCCTTTTCTACCTGCTTTCCATAAATTTTCATATCCAGCAAAAATATTATCTGGAACCACAGGGTCAATTGCAAATGGTGCCACCCACTCTGCTTTTTCTTTAGTCTTTAATGTGTCTAACAATGGACTGAATGAATTACCTCCGTTCCTTGAAACTGCAAAATCACCATAATAAATTGAATTGTACATCACTTGCTGGTCAAACGGGTCAATCCAGCAATCCATACCATCACCGCCTCTTACATAGTTCCAAACATTATTCTTTAAAAGTAATGTACCATTATCCTGCGCTCCGCAAATAACCAAGCCAGGGTCATTCCTTGAAGTATGAATACGATAAAACTGTGTTACTTCCAACCCGTTACTCAAATTTTTCCAATCTTTCGAACTGGAATTGTATTTATTTATTCCTCCATCATTACACGAGAACAAGACACCATCAGGAGAAAACCTCAAATCATGATGGTCAGCATGAACATATTGCACATTTTGTTGCTGATATTTTGTTGTCCAATATGCAACCAATTCCCATGGCTGATTATTACCCCTGAACCTATGAATATTAACCCCACCTATATATACATCAAGCGGATTTGCTGGATTCGCCGCTATACATAAGTCATAAAATCCCTGACTTTTCGATTTTATACTATCGGGTGTATCTGAACTTGCATTCAATAAATCCCATGTATAATTGCCTATTTTATTATCCAGATTTTGTGCCATATAATACCATTGCTGTCCACCGTCATTTGTATAAATTACTGAATGCAATCCTCCGTTTCCTTTTGCATTTAAAATATAAACATAAGGAGGATTTTTTTCGTTTACAGTGATTGCCATTCTTATCACATCTCCGTAGTTGAAATCCAAACTACGATAAAAAGCCACACTGTCTTTGCCTTCTCTTTGAACCACATTTACACGAAAAAGTCCATAATAAGTATTCGTCCCGTCTCCGTAAATAAATGCCGCCCATAACCAACTAGGGTCATCAGGTCTGAATTCCAAATCTCGTGTGTAAGCATTAGTCAGTGTATCCCATGTATCACCACCGTTTTCTGTAACAAACAATCCTCTCGTTGTTGCGGCATAAACTCTGTTTGTATCTCTCGGGTCAACAAGTATTCTATTTATCAATACTCTGTCAGAAATCTGTTTCGCAAAATTCGTTAGCTTCCAGGTTTCTCCGTTATCATTGGTCTTAATAATTCCAATGGTATAACAATTTATTCCTCCCCAAGCAGCATTTGCATCTCCTGTCGCGGCATAAACGATATTAGTGAATGTATTCGATGTCTTGGCGACAGCTATATCTGTAATACCTATTGACATAAATTGAGTAAACGGAAAAGTTTCCCATGTATTTCCCGCATTGATACTCCTCCAAATACCACCAAATGCGGCACCCGCCCACATTACATTTGTATTTCTCGGATTAAATTCAACACAGTTTATCCTTCCCATTCCCGTCGGGTCTAAATAAGATGAATGTTCTGGCATATTTCTTGGACCCAATGGTTGCCATGTATTTTCTTGAAGTGTCTTCTCTTTCTTGGTTTCTGATGTTAATTTCTTCTGATATTCTTCAAAAATCGGTAAAATATTTGGAACATTCCCATTTTCATCAACTCGATTTTTCCAGAAATCTTCGCTCCTTTTGAATGGTTTCCATCCTGAACCTTTTCCCTGACTCCTGTTTTGCCAATATTTATCGTATGATCTTTTGATTGTATTTTTATCAATAGCACTTCCATTAACCGGATTCATCCAAAGAATTGAACCATCAATCAAATTAGGGTCAGCTGGTTGAATGGAAACAGGTGGGTCAGATAAACTCCCTTGACGGACACTCCTGACCTTAAAATCCTCCTGTGAAAATAAATGATTTTGACCTAATCCTAATATCATCAAAATTAAAAAGATATTAATGAATCTTGTATTTTTCCTTGTTCTCATTTTACCACCTTTTATAAATTAAATATTTCTTTCTTATTCGATAATTAACATTTCATTTAAAATCAAGTTCTAATATAATAATTTTTTCAAAAAGATTTAGTAGTGATTTATACTAATTAAATTCAAACTAAATGAAACATATCTTTTTCTACACCACAAATCGGACAAACCCAATCTTCTGGCAAATCACGAAAATGAGTTCCTGGTTTTATTCCCGAAGTGGGGTCACCTTCATCAGAATCATAAACATATCCACAAACTGAACAGATATATTCCTCTTTTGGAGCTGAAACTACCTTTTCAGGAACCTTAACCTTGATATTTTCCTCCTTTAACTGAGATAATTTGGATTTATCAACAAATGTAGGTGCATTTTTCGGTGATAATCCTTTAATAACATTTCGGTAATATGAATATGTCAATACAGGTGTATTTTTTTTGATAAAATCAGCATCCTGCACTTCACCGATAAATAGCCAATGAGTTCCCAAATCAATCTCTCTGACTACATTACATTCAATATAAGATACTGTCTTTTCTAAAACAATTGGTGCACCAGTTACTCCAACTTTGAATAAGATATCTTTAAATTTGTCAAAATCCCTTCCTGACTTAAAACCCCAATGACCAATATAGTTCAAATCAACATCTTCTTGAATTACCGATATTGAGAAAACTTTACTTTGTTTAATATAATCAGAAGTAAGATTGTCTTTATGAGAACATACTGCAAATTGAGGTGGTTCTGCGGTTACCTGAAAACAAGTATTATTTATATGACCATTATATTTTTCTCCAAGTTTTGAACTTAAAATATAAAGCCCATACGTAATTGTAAACATAGAATCAATATTCATAGCCACTTTTCTCCAATAATAATCAAAATATAAATTAATATAATGAATATTAATAAAGTAATAAAATTTATTTTTGGAGAAAAAGAATTTAATTTAGTTAAAATGTTCCAAATTTGATTAATCTGAGTCGATTTAGCTTCTTGTTTTAATCTTCCTCTTATTAGGGTCAAGTTCCATTTTTCTCAATCTTATATTCAGTGGAGTAATTTCAACCAACTCATCTTCAGCTATAAATTCAATCGTCTGGTCAAGCGACATAGGGCGTGGTGGACGAACGGTTACTGTTATCTCTGATGTAGAACTTCTCATATTCGTTAGTTTTTTCTCTTTAGTAATATTCACATCAAGGTCAAGGGCTTTATTCCTTTCTCCTACTATCATACCAGTATAAACATCTGTTCCTGCAGAAACAAAAAGCTCTCCACGGTCAGCCATAGCAATGCATGCATAATTTGTTACTTTCCCATTGCGGTCAGCAATTATGGCTCCTTTACTGCGATGAGGTATGTCCCCAAACCATGGCTCGTAACCTTCAAACTATGTATTCAGAACACCTGCCCCTTT
>RCNQ01000094.1 GCA_003731675.1 Bacteroidetes/Chlorobi group bacterium ChocPot_Mid | reverse complement strand
AATGGAAATTAAAAAAGTCTATATTTTATGTCTTCAGATAAGGGGAATGATGGAGTAGATTTGACAAGTTGCGACAGTCTCAATATTTATTTTGAAGAAGGAAAACCTGCCGATATTATCTGGCTTGGTGCTGTTCATGGAAAATATTTTCCTGAAAATCTGGTTTGGGATAAAGTCGAAAGCTATTTTCTACCAAACTATCGCTGGCGTGAAGACAAGCCTAAGAAAAAGGTTCTGAAATCGAAATCTAATATTTAAAATAACAACTATTGGTTAATATATCTTACTTTTAAATTTATAATTTCTTCTTTGTCCTTTTTGACTGGTATTTGAAAGGTGATAGTTGAGCCATCTTTCTTATCGTATTTAAAATTGGAACTAATTACTTCCCAATTTGTCCCAAGGAATTTCTCCACTTGAATAATAACATCTTCATTTTTATGATTTCGTAGTTTTATTTCGTAAGTATTTTCCATAACGTTACTTGAGATTCTTTTTTGTTCTTTAGTTGACTCTTCAGCTTTTAAATCGAAAGAGTTTCCGGCTTTCAATGTAATTTTCTCATCTTTTGGTGTGTGATTTATTATATCTTCTCCGATAAATTCAATAGATGAGCCATCACTTTTATTCAATCTTATCTTACCGGATGGCAATGGTATTCCAAGTTGGTTGTTTTTACTATTGATAAAGTCAATATAAACAGAGATATCCTGGGAGTTCCCATAGATACTGCTTTTATAAATATATTTCTTTTGAATATTTATTTTACTTGCTTCGAATAAAGAAATCTGTTTGATTTCATTGTTGTTTATAGTAGTAGGTTTTTGCAAATTGTAAATGTGATACTCAAAAAATTCTTTTTCTGATATCATAGGTGCTGCGGCTCTTTCCATCATGTCATATTCCACTGATTTAGGCATTGGTTGAATTCTGTTAATATCACCGGCGACTAATTTCAAAATCGCATTTTCATATGTTGCACCTGAATTATTTTCAATGCTAACCCATGAGTTTAAGTCCATTTGTTTGTCATCTTTATCTAAGACTGCTACATATTCAGCATGCCAATTCATACCTGAAGTCTGGTAAGATAATTCGACATCCTGTTTTCCTTGTTTATTGCTGTTCAAGGTCCATATAAGTGTCGGTTTCGTAATAAGACCCTTCGGTAAAGATTTGACGGAAATATGATATTTATTCAAGTCTGGTAAAAGCAATAATCCACCATCTTTTTTTTGAATAACAATCGAATTTGAGCTAACGGATAATAATTTTCCGGAGATTAATTCTTTGTCAGAAATTAAATCAATATCATTATCAATGTATTTTTGCAATATTTTAAATAAACTAATAAGGTCATACTGGTAGTTTTGTTCAATAACATTGCCTTCAAAATTAATATGTACACTTGTCGGGTCAATTCTTTCGGCAACCCCTGTTACTTTAACTTCAGATACATCTTTAGGTAAATCAAATTCTCTGATTTCTCTCACAACCCCCAAATCAGAGTTATAAATTGTTACGTAAACATTTTTAATTTTCTCTTGTGCATTTAAAAGCGTTACCAAGCTAACTATTATGATGATAATCAGATTTTTCATATTTTTCTCTTATGTTTATGAAAATAATTAAAATTAAAATTAACGATTAATATTATAATTAAAAAATATTTTTCGATAAGATTAACAAACACACAAAAAATTAGTTGTTTTTTAAAAATGATTCTTTAATTTTAAAGAAAAAAAGGGTTATAAAAAAAAATAGGTGAAAAAATGGAGACTTTGATTTTTAACAATAAAAAATATGAGGTTGATAAACTTCAATTCTTACTCGACCCATTAAAATGGGATGAAGATTTCGCAAATGCTATTGCAAATGAACAAAAAATTCAACTTACAGAAAACCATTGGGTAATAATTAATTACATCAGAGAAAGGTATTTGAGGACTAATACCTGCCCAACTATATTTGAGTTATGTAAACACAATCATATTACGTTGGATTATCTCAAATCACTTTTTCCATTTGGTTATCACAGGAGTGCATGCAAAATAGCAGGAGTTACATATATTGACGGATTAATCAACCATCATTATATGGATAAAGTAATAAAAACTAATAAGCCATATAACCCTGACAAAACATATATAATTGATTGCTTTGGTTTTTTGTTTGACCCAAGTGAATGGGATGAATCATTTGCATTAAACAAAGCAATTGAAATGAAAATGCCACATCTTCTAACTGACAGGCACTGGGAAATAATTTATTATCTACGGGATAAGTTCGAGAAAACAAACCAAATACCCACAATCTATCAATTAATTGAAGATATGGATATGGTGTTGGTTGAACTTGAAGAATTATTTCCTGATGGCTACCATCGTGGTGCTGTAAAACTGGCAGGTTTGAGAATATAAAATTTGCCAGATATTTAATTTACAGATATGCGATAAATATTTTGGATTTATTCATATTGAGATAGGTAGTTTTTCAGCTTTGTAATCAAAGGAATTGGCGTGGGATCTGTATTGTTCAGTAAAGCCAAATAATAGCTAACCCAATCACCAAGATAAATCATATCGAACATTCTTGCTAAAAGAGATGTTGCTTCACTTTGAACAGTTATTATTTGTTTAACATCTGTCTCTATCAAGTTTTGTAATGCATCAAATCTCCGGAGAGTTCTTGGGTGTGTATTAATATCCTTAATAAAAATGATGGAAATATTCTTTGCAAAACCTTCTGGTAAATTAAAACCATTTATTTCATTATGATTCATTTCCGGTAAAAATCCACCGTAAGCTAAATGTTTAGCATTTTCCTGAATCTGACGTATCCACCTTGTATTGACCGATTCCATTCCATCCACAGAAGAATAAATTACGGGTATCGTACCTTTTATTCTTGTTGCTATGCTAATAGCTAAATTATTGTCAGAAATCATTGAATATTCATTTGCTCTTTTGCGAAGTATATCAATTGTTTCATTGATTTCATTTCTAATTCGGTTTTTAATTTCTTCTGAAAACATATTTGTTTTGAGAATGCTAAGTAACATAGGAAAAAAAGAATACCCCAAAGCACACCTTGGTTGATAACCTGATGGTATCTTGATAATAGGAATATTATTCTTAATTGCTGTATCTGTGATTTTTCCACCACTTGAAATACATATTATATTTTTGCAGATTTTCAATGCTTCCTCAAAAGCCGAATTAGTTTCTTCTGTACCCCCTGAGTAAGAACTAGCAATTATGTTAGTATCTTTGTTAACATAACCCGGTAGTTTATAATTTCTTAATGTTGTGAAAATTAGGTGCTTTGTTCCTTCTGTATTCGAAAAGTATGAGTTAAGTATATCTCCTCCAATGGCAGAACCACCCATTCCAAGTATAACGAAATGAATTGAAGTTGGAGAGTAAGGGAAACCATCGAATTTTTCTCCAATAATCACGGCATCTTTAACTTGTTCGGGAAAAGATGTTATAATATCAAACATATTTTGACTATCTAAGTCTTTTATCATTTCAAACGATAAATCTTGAATCATTCACCACCTGTTTATTGAAAATTGTAAATAATAATTTTCAAATTTACAAATTATGGTTGATTTTTTACGAGAAATGTTGTATCCCTTATAACAGAAGCAGAACCGAAGACACCAATACCACCTTTAATACTATTCAACCTTGGGTCATAACTTGCATTAACAAAATATTGAAGTCCCCAGTTTAAAAAATTCTTATCAGGATTCCATATTGTAACCTCTTGCATACCATACCACTTGAAATAGTACCACAGGACAGGCGTTTTGTTGTTTGGTATAAAAGACCAGTTGGTTATTTCACGATACCTGAGGTCATTTGAAAAACGTCTTGTTATTCTTCTGTTTAATTCATCAGTTGGGGGAGTTAAATATTTCCCGTAATTAAGAGTATCAAGACATTTTACTGAAATCATATAAAAAATTGTTGCGAGTTCCCATTCCAAATTCAGGGAATCAATATAAGGTAAATCAATTGAATCCTGACCCTTTGGATAATAAATAATCTTTTTTGGAGGTTTAATCCAATTGAAAATCTTTGGAGTTGAAGTTTCACCTGTTATTGTTTTATTATCAGGGCAATTAATTGAAAGAGTATATTTTGTTTCAGGAAGAATCTTGTAATTAGTATCAGGATAATAGTAAGCACTATCTTTGAATTGCAATTTGAAATTGTTCACACCATCACTAATAGTAACATCAGCATTTCTTACTAAACTGCTATCATAGTTAAAAACACCCGAAAGAGGTTGTGTACGCATAATCACAATACCCTTTATTGGTTCTCCCACAATTAAAACAGCTTCTACATACTTCTGCTCAATATAATCATAAGGAACAGGGTCTTCGCAAGATATAAGTATCGTTGTTAGAAGAACCAGAATTAAAATAATATGTATTCTTATTTTTATCATCATTACATTAAAATTTAATTTCATAAGAAATTGTCGGAATAATCGGTAACAACTTAACATCCTCCACTGTAGTTTTTTCTTCTCTTGTGTTGTAATATCTAAACCAAATATCCCTTCTGTTATACACATTGTAAATATCTAAAATCAGTCTTGAATCTTTGCCAAAAGTTTTAAATTTATAACTTCCATTAATATTCAATTGATGAGAGGGTGGTAATCTAAGGCCATAAAGTTGTGAGTTGATAATTTTTGACCTGCCATAATTCTGCTCAGGGAGACGAGATTGAAAACGAGATGTTGCTCCAGTATATGATTGTCCGGATTGAAATGTAAAAACAGCACCGAAATCCCATGTTTCATTCAGATTATACTGAGTTACGACCTTTAAATCATGTCTTCTGTCATATTTAGGACGAAATTCTTTACCATTGTTCAATTCATCAAATTTTGAATAAATGTAACCTAATGCGTAACCAAGCCAACCTGTCAGTTTGCCATAACTTTTTTGAAGAAATACCTCAGCACCATAGGATTCACCATTGCCTACAAAGAAAATGTCGGAGACTACTTTTGCTTTCAGGGCAGTTCTGTTTAATTCATTTATATTATTCATCCTCTTATAATACACGTCAAAATTCAATTTAATGCCTTCATAAGGAATTGTTTCCAAGGTTGCAATGTAATGCTCTGAGTAACTTGCAGGGACAGTCTTGTCTGTTGGTAACCATGTATCAAAAAATGAAAAGTCAGGTTGTGTAGCCAATCTCAGATTTTGGTCAAACAGCCCCCATGCTAATTTGACAGAATAATTTTCGTTAATTTGATAACGTAAAGCTAATCTTGGATGAATTAAGGTCTGGTCGCTTAAATCCCAATAATTTACTCTCAAACCTATCTGAGAAGATAAGACTTCATTAAAATTATAATTCACCTGACCAAATATACTATGAGTCCATTGATTGACTGTCATATCTGTACTTACGTCTAATGAATCAACAGTTGTGGAAGTCGTATCACCCGTGAAATCCTGAAGAAAATCGAAAGTGTAATAACTCGATTCGAACCCAAACTTTGCTGTCAGTGCATCTGATGCAAACCACTCCAAAGCACCTTTTACAGTAAAATCTGTAATCGAATTATTAATTATAAATGTATAACCTGTTTGGTCACCATTGAAATTATTAATGTAATTACTTCCGCTTATATTTAATGATGAAAAAAGATTGTCATTAAAAATGTGTGTCCATCTTAAACCAAAAAGTTTATTTCCTATATCAAGGTCCATAGTAGCACCAAAGCCCTTGTAAACAAGTGCATCTGCACTCATAAAACCACTTAAAAATAATTTATCATCTTTACCTAAATCTTGAGTGATTTTTGCATTAATATCATAGAAATTAAAATCAGGTAAAGGGAATTCTGGGTCTTCAGGATACACTGCTTTAATCAATTCGAGATAAGTTCTTCTTCCACCAAGAAAAAATGAGCCATTGCCTAAAGGTCCTTCAAAAATGATTTGTGAAGATATTAAACCAAGTGTTGCCATACCTTCGTATTCTTCATGATTCCCATTTTTTTGAGTTATATTCAGTACAGACGATAACCTTCCTCCGTACTCTGCAGGAAATCCACCTTTAATTAATTCAACATCTTTAACAGCATTAGCATTAAAAGTAGAAATAAACCCAAATAAATGAGTCGGATTATAAACTGTTGAACCATCAACTAAAACCAAATTCTGGTCAGGTGAACCACCTCTGATATAAAGACCGCTCGAAATCTGAGATGATGTCAAAACTCCTGGCAGATACTGCAATGACCTGAAAATATCTGATTCTCCACCTATACGAATTTCCTTAAGCTGTTGTATTGGAATATTAACTTTACTTATTG
>RCNQ01000093.1 GCA_003731675.1 Bacteroidetes/Chlorobi group bacterium ChocPot_Mid | reverse complement strand
TAAATTTGAAGATATACCAACAGATGTCAAGGAGTGGAATAAAATTAATGAAAGTTCAATTAAAATATATCCAAATCCTGTTCAAAAAGGTGAAAATATATTTTTCAAACTGTTTCTTGATAAAAATACTAATGTTCAAATTGAAATTATTGATTGCTTTGGTCGTAGAATAGGAAATATATTTGAGACATATTTAGAAACGAGAGAAAATACATTGCAATATAATTTCGAAAATAATCAAATTTCAGGTGTTTATTGGATTAAAATTACTATTAATGATAAGCAAATTGTTAAACCAATAATAATAATGAATTGAAATCAAAAAAACCTGCGATTTAAATCGCAGGTTTTTCTCATTATATCAATATTATATCAACCCTGCTTTGTTCTTTTCTTCTAATATTTGGAGCATGTCTTTTGTCATCGAGTCCAAATCGTAAGATGGATTCCATCCCCATTCTTCTCGGGCGGCACTGTCATCAACGCTGTCGGGCCACGAATCTGCAATTGCCTGACGGAAATCTGGTTCGTAGTCAATAGTAAAATCCGGTTTGTATTTCTTGATTGCCTCAGCAAGAGTCTTTACGTCAAAACTCATAGAGCCAACATTGAAATCACTGTGATGCTTCAATTTGTCAAATGGTGCTTCAAGCAAATCCATCGTCGCTTTAAGACAATCCGGCATATACATCATCGGCAGTCTCGTATCCTCCTTAACAAAACAAGTGTAATGATTCCTTTTCACTGCTTCATAATATATCGCTACTGCATAATCTGTCGTCCCTCCTCCGGGAAAAGTTTCTGCTGATATTATCCCCGGATACCTTAAACCCCTTACGTCCAAACCAAACTTTTTCACATAATAATCACACAAAACCTCACCTGCAACCTTCGTCACACCATACATTGTTGTCGGATGCAAAGGCGTTTCCTGTGGTGCTACCTTCGGACAATCTGGTCCCCAGACAGCTATGGAACTCGGAATGAAAACCCGATTAATCTTATTTGCCACCGATACATTCAACACATTCATAGTCCCATTCATGTTCACATTCCAACATGCTGTCGGATTTTTCTCACCTACCCCCGAAAGCAACGCCGCAAGATGCACAATTGTATCTATTTCGTAATCCTTCACCAATTTCTCTATCTGATTGTAATCCATCACATCCAAAGTATGGAATGGTCCTGATTCTTTCAACCCAAAACACCCGCAATCCCTGAGGTCACTTGCTACCACATTGTCTGTGCCATATTTCCTTCTTAATTCTACCGTTAACTCCGAACCTATTTGACCCAATGCCCCGGTTACTAACACTCTTCTAATTTCTCGTTTCATAAAACCCAATCAATTTATTTCCTATATCATTTTTAATTCTTTACCTACCTTCGTAAAAGCTTTTACCGCTTTATCCACCTGCTCAATAGTATGCCCTGCAGAAAGTTGAACACGTATTCTGTCCTTACCTTTGGGTACCACTGGAAACGAAAATGCTATCACATAAACCCCTTCATCAAGCATTCTGTTCGCAAAATCCACTGCAAGCTGAGAACAATTCTCATACTTCCCGAACATTATCGGCACTATAGGATGAACCCCCGGAATTATGTCAAATCCCGCTTCTGTCATTTCTCTACGAAACTTCATTGTGTTCTTTTCGAGTCTATCCCTCAACTCCGTCGAAGCTGTTAGCAAATCTATCACCTTTATCGTCGCTCCTACCGTCGCTGGTGGTACTGTATTCGAAAATAAATATGGTCGCGCTTTGTTTCGCATCCAATCAATGATTTCCTTTCTTCCTGAAATACATCCTCCCGATGCTCCTCCCAATGCCTTCCCAAATGTCGTTGTTATTATATCCACTCTCCCCATCACTCCGAAATGTTCGTGAGTTCCTCTGCCTGTCTTCCCCATAAATCCTGTTGCATGCGAATCGTCAACCATTACCAATGCATCGTATTTTTCTGCCAAATCACATATCTGGTCTAACTTGGCTATGTCTCCGTCCATCGAAAAACATCCGTCAGTTGCAATCATCTTAAATCTGCATCCTGCTTCATTCGCTTCTTTCAAACATCTTTCCAATCCTTTCAATGTTTTTCCTGTCGCTGGGTCTGGTTCTTCCGTATTGCTCATATTCCCGTGATTGTAAATCCATCGCTGTGCCCTGCAAAGTCTTATGCCATCAATTATCGAAGCATGATTCAATGAATCCGTTATTATCGCATCGTCCGGTCCCAACAATGGCTCAAATACCGCCCCGTTCGCATCAAAGCACGACGAAAACAATATAGTATCTTCTGTACCCAAAAATTCCGACACTTTTCTCTCAAGTATCTTATGTATATCCTGTGTCCCGCATATAAAACGAACAGAAGACAAACCATATCCCCTATTGTCTATCTCTTCATGTGCCGCTTTGATTAATTCCGGATGCGATGACAATCCAAGATAATTGTTCGCACAAAAATTCAATACCTTCTTACCGTTCACTTCGATTTCCGCTCCTTGCGGACTTTCGATTATTCTCTCATACTTAAATAGCTTTTGCTCCTTCAAGCTTTTCAGTTCTGCCGAAAGGAATTCTTTCATCTTACCATACATATTTTATCTCCCAATAAATTTAAATTCCTATTTGTCAATTTAAAACTAATGAATTAATTTTAACTTCTTTTCATAAAATATTAAAATTAAGCAAGAAAACCTTTTTAACAAAATAATTTAAAAAAAATAGCCAAGCGTACAAAAAAAAACCTGCGACTTTTTGGTCGCAGGTCTTTATAGTATAGCTCGCTATATATAAATTTCAATTTATTTAATTTTTTTATTCATACACTGACAAAACTCTCCAGCTACTGTTAACATAAACGAAAGTTATTGACGCAGATTGAGTTGTTGTATATATGCCAAAAATAGCATTACCTGAAGTTGAAGTAAAAACAACATATAATATCTTCCCTTCAAAACCTGCTGGCATTGTTATTGTATCATCTGTACCATTATTGTCTGAAGTTATATGATATACTGATACATCATCAGGAATTGTTAGTGCATCTAAGCTAACTGTAGCAAAACCCGAGGACAACTTAACAGCACCACCACCATCGCTGATGCTCAAAGCAAGACCAGTGCCTGCTCCGTTATCTATTGCAATTGCTGGTGCAGAACCAGTATTTGCAACAGCTATACTCGGGTCAGTTGCGGTTGATTGAGAAACATCAACATTATTGTTTATTGTTACTTGTCCATTTAAAGTTGTCAAACCTCCAACACTCAATGAAGTGAAAGCACCTGTATATGGTGTCGTCGCACCAATTGCAGTATTGTCAATTGTTCCACCGTCAATAGTTAAGTTGTTAGCTACATTAGCATCAGGCAAAACACCGTCAACTTCAGCAGAAGCTAAATCAACTGCATTTGTTGTTGAACCTGTACCGATAAATTTATTTGAAATAACATCACCACCACTTGGTGCAATAGAACCTCCTGCACCGACAAGCATAGTTGCTGTGGAGTTAGTCCCACCTGTTAAACCTGAAAAAGCGATTGATGAAGCTGATGTCAAAACATTACTGCCGTTAACTTGCAAAGTACCTGTTGCAAAGTTATAAGTCCCTCCTGTTGTCAAGTCCATATCAGCAGCAACAATTGTTCCATCTGCTATCTTTGCACTCGTTACTGCACCTGTCCCAATTGTCAATACTCCTGCATTGTCTATCGTTGCATC
>RCNQ01000092.1 GCA_003731675.1 Bacteroidetes/Chlorobi group bacterium ChocPot_Mid | reverse complement strand
TCACTAAGTCTAATGGAGCAACGTCGAAGACTGACATTAGATTGTGAAATCATCTTTTGACATATGCCATCCTTCGACAAGCTCTGGATGACAGAGTCGAACCATGAAAAAAAATCCATCGTCTCTTCGAGAATCTTTTTTTCTCGCAAAGCCCGCAACATTATACATTGTACATTATACATTTTACATTATACATTCTTAAAAGCTTACCACAAAGAACTCAAAGGGTGCACAAAGTCTCACGAAGGAATTTTCTCGCAAAGTTCGCAACATTTTACATTATACATTTTACATTATTATTCCCTATTGCTTTATTTCATAAAAACATCGGGAAAATTGTTTTCTGTGTTTCACTGTATTTTAAACTTACAAGCCAGAAGTCTTTGATTCCTATTTTGCTGCAAAGATTCTGTGTTTTCTTAAAATCACGTTCAGTTGTTCTCAGTTTTACTTCAAATGCAATTTGCTTATTCAAAATAAAATCTATCTCAGCAGTGTTTCGTTTATTATAAAAAGCAATCTCACCATAATTTGAAAGCTGATTAGCAACCGTGTTTTCTAATAACTGACCGTCATTAATATTTCCGATTATTTTCAGAAGTCCGTTATCAGCAAAATATACTTTCTTTCCGCCGGCTACAGATTTGTCAATTGAGTCTGAATATTTCGGAATCAATTTTATCAGAAAAACACCTTGCAGTAATTCAAGATAATTATATAATTTGACGCGGTTAACTCCAAGTTCTGATGAAAGTCTTGATATATCAATCATATTGCCTGTGCGGGGAACAAGCAATAAAATCAAGTCACGCAAATCACGCACATCTTTAAAGTCAGATAATATTTTTATATCCTTTTCAAAAAATGATGTAAAAATATTCTTCAGCACTTCCCTTTTGGTTTTTATATCTTGCGTCATAACTACTTCCGGAAAACCGCCAAATTCCATGAACTCAGAAAAATCATTTTCATATTGCTTGTATTCCAGCAGTGAGTAGTTTTTCAGTTTGTTTTCTATTGAAAATTCGTTTTGAATTTCGCCGGAAATTTCAATCTTATTTTTGAAATAAAGGAATTCTGTGAAACTAAGGGGATTCAAAACATTAAGGAATTTCCGCCCGCTTAATGATTCTGGGAAAAGATTTTTCATATAATAATTAGATGAACCGGTGACGATAAATTTTACACCGAAATGATCTATCATATATTTTATTATGGTTGTAATCTCAGGCAGATTTTGAATTTCATCAATAAAAATATAAAGCCTTTCATTTTTTGCACCGCTCTTTTGCTTCAGTAATTCATAAATAGAATTGTAGTCATTGTTTTCAAAATACAGCGTATCTAAAGGATTGTCGAAGTCAAACCATAATTTCGGATGATCTGTTACATCGTAAATCTGTTTCATGAGTGTGGTTTTCCCGACCTGCCTCATGCCGGTGATGACAATTGCATTTTTATGGTCTAAATATTTCAGGATTTCGTTAAAGATCAGTCGTTTTTTCATGTTTGTAAATTTCTTTTTACAAATATGCGGTTTATTGTAAATTATTGCAAATGTTTTTTAAGATATTGTTTGTTTGTCAGTCTGATCCGTCATCCGTCAACCGACGGAGACGGAGACGGACGTCGAAGACTGACAAGTCAAACTTTGACATGGCTCAGTGTGACAGAAAATTAAACCTTAGTGGTACTTTGTGATTACCTTCGTGCCCTTTGTGGTAAAAAAATACTTACCACAAAGAACTCAAAGGGTGCACAAAGTCTCACAAAGGATTTTTCTCGAAAAGCCCGCAACATTATACATTATATATTTTACATTATACATTCTACATTACCCTGTTGACTTGAACTTTTATTTTAATTAGTTTTCACCCAACAAAAAGCAGGACTTTAACTTTGGATCAAATTGACCATATAATTTCTGTCCGTTTCTCCTTTCATAAATTTTTTCTTAAAAAAAAATCATCTATCATTAACTAATTCTTTGGAGGCTTCATGAAAAAAGCAATACTTGTTTTATTCGTTTTAACAACATCCCTGTTCGCACAGTTAAGCGGTACATACACTGTAGGTACAGGCGGAGATTATGCAACACTAAAAGCTGCATGTGATGCTATTAATGCATCTACTATTAATGGAGATTGTACTTTCTACATTATAAGTGACTTAACTGAAACCGTGAATGTTGGATTAGGAAAAGATCCCAGTCCTTATACAATTACATTTAAACCTTTCACAGGAACTACACCTACAATAACCTTTACTCAGGTTGCAGATAATGCTGGAGCATCAGGTGCCTGGGTTATTGGAGTTCCCAATTTAACCGTTACATCTGCATCTAATTATAATTTGGTTTCTACTAGAAATATTGTCATAGATGGTTCTAATACTGTAAACGGAACAACAAGAGATCTTTCAATAAATACTCAATCAGGAATAAACAGCAATACTTACCCAATAAGAATATTTGGAGATGCTGATAACATTACCTTGAAAAATTTAAACGTAACAGCTAATCAATCCGTTAGTTATGCTGTTTTGTTAACCAATAGATTTTTTTCACCTAACAACTACGTTCCTGATAATGTTACAGTTCAAAACTGCAACTTAACAAATACCTTTGGAAGTACTGGACAAGCTTTGGCAATTTCTAATTCAGGAACTCCAACTGCTTTTCCAACAGGAATTGTTTTTAGAGATAATTTACTAACTGCACGTACAAGGGGAATATTTTTAAACTACGCTGGGAATACAGATATTTTTGGTAATGAAATACACGTAAATCAAACTGGAACTGGGAGTTTGAGCGAAGGAATAATGTGCAACCAAATTGGAGATGCGACAACGGGTGGTCAAACTATAAATATATACAACAATAGAATTATTGAATTAAAATCTGCCAACACTAATAGTGGTACCTTCGGTATAATAGGTATATATGCACAATCAAGAGGCAATTATAATATCTATAATAACTTTATTACTGGAATTCAAAACACATCTACTGGTACACCCGATGGAGTTTATTATGGAATAGGTGTTGCTACATCAGCAACAAATGGAATAACAGCAAATGTATATAACAATACTGTAGTTGCAACAGATTTAACTAATTTAACAACTGCTACAGCTTTAGTTTATTCTGCTTTTTACTTAAATATTTCCGGTACTTCAGGTACAAGAGTAGCTAATGTTAAAAATAATTTATTTATTCAGAATGAAAATGGATTTAAGTGTTTTACATTCAAATGGTTTAATACATCTACTGTAACACTTACTTCAGACTATAACGATCTTTTTGCTAGTGGAACTCCAATTGCAAAGATTGGTGTAGCTGGCACTACAGAATATGATTTACTATCCAATTGGCAAGCGGGAGTGCTGAAAGATGCGAATTCAAAATCCAAAGCTGTAAATTTTGTCAGCTCAACAGATTTACATCTGACAGGTGCATCAATCGGAGATAATGATCTTGCAGGAAAATATATAAGTTCATATACTACAGACATAGACGGTGATACAAGGGACTTATATTATCCTTATATGGGTGCAGATGAGCAAAGCACAAAACTTTCACTTCTTGCAGTTGACGGAGATTTATCGGATGCAAGTTATATGACACTTGCAACAAAGCAGAACAGCAATGCAGGTTTCTGAAGCAATATTGATGTTTCAAAGATTGTTTATT
>RCNQ01000091.1 GCA_003731675.1 Bacteroidetes/Chlorobi group bacterium ChocPot_Mid | reverse complement strand
GTTAGTTTCCCATTCTTCGATAATATCGCAGTTGCCAGTGCTGAAAGTCTGGTCATAATAGTTCAAAGCATTCTGAGTTAATACAGGGTCACTTTGAACATTTTCGATTACTGCCTGGTTTTGAGCAGATAATGCTTCGACATCCGACAGGGTATATGTTTGTCCCGGTACCAGGATGTTCAAGAACCACATAATTGCTATTAAAATATCCATATAAAACCTCCTTTAAATGTTAATAAATATATTAAGCTATACAAAGCTTTTTTTAATTCATAGCTGATATTTTCCAACATTTATGCCATGGAGCTTTTAATTATAATTGTGAAAATACATTAATATATAATTAATTATAAATATAAATATAATTTCATGATATAGATTAAAAATGAATTACTTAGTTAATGGCAAGATTTTTTATTTATGAAAATAATATTTTTATAATTTGGAACAGTATTTGCATATAAAATTATTTGCAGGTTAAATTTAGCCAATTGGCTAAAAAATGTGTTGAATATTGTTAAACAAGATTTAAAATGAATTATTAAATGATTGGATTTTGAAAAGAAAAAGTAAATATAAAATCATAACACAAAACTTGAGAATACTGGTTTTCGCATTCTTGATTTTTTGTGTTTTACCTATCAGTCTGACTTCTGAAAAGCAATCTGACTGGAAAACAACTGTATCGCAGGATAAAAGTGACAGCCTGAAAATTTATCTTGATTGGGCTGAAAAAGAACTCAACCAAAATCCTCAAAAGAGTATCCAATACGGCAAAAGAGCAGATTACTTAGCTGAATTAATGAGTGATGTAATCAGCAAAGCAAAATCATACCTGATTATCGGGCAGGCATACGAATTACTTGATGAACAGGATTTTGCTATGGCTTATTTCAAGGATGCGTTGCTGATTTTCCACAATGCGGGATACAAACCTGGTTTAGTGAAAACATACAATAACTTTGCAATTATTCATTACAACGCACAAGAAATTGATTCTGCTATTGTTTATTACCAGAAAGCTCTGAAAATAAGCAGAGAACTGTCAGATTCAAAGGAAATTGCAAAGTCTTTAAATAACATTGGTTCTTTACTTATTGTCAAATCAAAATACGGTGAAGCACTCAGGTATATCAGCGAATTGTTGCGTATAAATTTAGATTTGAAAAACAAGAATGATATTGCAGACACTTACGGATATTTGGGCTATATACATCTTAAATTGGGTAATTTTGATGCGTCTCTGGATAATTATCTCAAGGAATTAAGGTTGAGGGAGGAGTTGAATGACCATAAGGAAATGGACAAATTCCTTACAAATATCGGTAAAATATATTATAAAATCAATAAGTTCAGTAAAGCGTTGGAATACTACCAAAAAGCCTTGAAAATAAATCAGGAAAAAGGTGATAAAATTCAGATTGCTCAATCTTTGTCTAATCTCGGTAATGTTTATTACGAAATGAAGGATTACAAAAAAGCTTTGACATTTTATCATAAATCGCTCGAAATGACTGATGAAAAGCAGATAAATACACAGTTGTCAAACTCAGAGAAACAGTCTTTTTTACAAGGAAAAGCAGTGCTTTTGAACAATCTTGGCTTGGTATATAAAAATCTTGGTGATTACAAGAAAGCTCTTGATTACTGCAAAAGTTCAATACAAATCAAAGAAGAAATCGGTGATGTCGGTAATCTTTTTTATCCGCTGACAAGTATAGCAGAAATATTAATGAAACTGGAAATATATGATGAGTCATTGAGATACCTAAACCGAGCATTGAAAATTGCTGAGGAAAGCAACAATCTGATGTTGCAGAAGGAAGCACATTACCTGATTTACGAAGTTTACGCAACATCAGGGAATTACAAAAATGCTTTGGAACATCACAAAGCATACACTGCAATAAAAGACAGTCTGATTCAGATAAGTACGAATAAGTTAATATCCGAATATCAGGCAAAGATGGAAACAGAGAAGAAGGAGCAGGAAAACAAAGCTTTGAGACAAACGAATACTTTACAGAGGAACTATTTTTTGATTATTTCTGCCTTGATTTTGATTACTTTAATTATTATTTACAGCAGGTATAAGAGTAAGCAAAAAGCTAATAAATTGTTGAGTGACAAAAACGAACAGATTCAACAGCAGAACAAAGAACTTGAATATATGTTTTCGAAATTGCAGGCAAAGGAACAAGTGCTTAGCGAAGCCAATGCTACCAAAGATAAATTCTTCTCAATTATAGCACACGATTTGAAAAATCCTTTGCATGCTATTGCCTTGTCGTCGGATTTATTGATGGAAAAGTATAAAGAAATGAATCCTGAGCAACTTACAAATCTGGTTAAGAATATCAATAGTGCAAGCGAACACCTTTCGTCTTTGCTGGAAAATCTTTTGCAATGGTCGAGAACACAGAACGGGAAAATGAAATATGAACCTGATACTGTTGATTTATACAGGATAATTCACGAGAATTTTTCATTGATGGAAGATGCCGCCAAGAAGAAGAACATAATTCTTCATTCACGAATTCGCTCTGAGACATATACGATAGGGGACAATAATATGCTGAAAACAATATTCAGAAATTTATTATCCAATGCTATTAAGTTTTCCAATATAAATTCTGAGGTCATTGTTGATATTGAAGATTTGAATGAGTATTATTACAAGGTTTCAGTTATTGATAAAGGTATAGGGATAAGTCCGACAGATATTGATAAGCTTTTCAGAATAGATGTTCATTATACAACTATCGGAACATCGAATGAAAAAGGCACGGGATTGGGTTTGATTCTTTGCAAAGAATTTATTGAATTGAATGGCGGGAAAATATACGTGGAAAGCAAAATCAATGAAGGTAGCAAATTCATTTTAACAATACCCAAAGCCGCTTATACTGAAATAAATTCGAGGAATACGGGTCAAATAAGTATAACGGATTATCAACAACAATAAAGTAGAAATCAGAATTTTTTTCAGAAGATATTAAAAATAATTAATATCTTTGGAATTATAATTATTGAAAAGTTTCAAAAATCTTATGAAAAAATATGATGTAATAATAATTGGGACTGGACCTGCAGGTGAAGGTGCATCAATGCGGCTCGCGAAAGAAGGCAAAACGGTTGCTGTCGTCGAAGATTTTCCTGAGGTAGGAGGAGCTTGCACACATAAGGGGACAATACCCAGCAAGGCATTAAGGCATTTGAGCCAAAGATTGAGCGATAATGAGATGGCGGCAATCAGTTATCCTGAGCTTGTTAAAAAAGCTGACTTCATCATTGAAGAGCAAGTGAAATTAAGAAAAAGCTTTTATATTCGTAATGATGTTGATGTTATTCACGGTTGGGCAAGCTTTGTTGATGAACATACCATTGAAGTAACATCACCTCCTGGAATTAAGGAACTTTTTCAGGCTGATTTCTTTGTTATTGCAACAGGAACAAGACCTTATCATCCTGATTATATTGACTTTTCGCATCCAAGGATACTTGATTATAATACAATACTTGATTATCAGGGAAACCCCAAAACAATAACAATTTACGGTGCCGGTGTTATTGGTTGTGAATATGCAACGATACTTCGAAGAATGAGCATAAAGGTGAATCTGATAAATACGACGGATAAACTGCTGAGCTTTCTCGATGATGAGATAATTGACGCATTGAGTTATCATCTCCGTGAATGTGGTGTTACCGTCAGGCATAATGAATTACTTGAC
Organism: Bacteroidetes/Chlorobi group bacterium ChocPot_Mid; assembly: GCA_003731675.1. Lineage (GTDB taxonomy): Bacteria > Bacteroidota > Ignavibacteria > Kapaibacteriales > UBA2268 > ChocPot-Mid. The sequence continues at coordinate 2,491 of RCNQ01000091.1, read as the reverse complement.
AGGGTTGAAGCAAACGATGAAGGTGTTGAGCTTTATTTCAAATCGAACAAAGTAATTAAGTCCGATGTATTAATCTATACTTTAGGGCGTGTCGGCAATACTGATAACATGGGAATTGAAAAAATAAATCTCGAAAAAGATGACAGACAGTTGCTGAAAGTAAATGAATTTTATCAGACAAATTTAAAGCATATTTATGCAATTGGTGATGTCGTCGGACCTCCGGGGCTTGCAAGTGCATCTTATGACCAGGGGCGATTTGTAGCTTACCATATTGTTCACGGAGTAAGTGACCAAAAGTTACTTTTGAATATGCCCACCGGAATTTACACAATTCCCGAAATCAGTTGCGTTGGGAAAACAGAAAGAGAGCTTACAGAAGAAAAAATACCATACGAAATCGGACATTCATTTTTCAAGCATCTTGCCCGTTCTCAGATTACCGGAAACACAACAGGTGTATTGAAAATACTTTTTCACAGGGATACACTTGAAATACTCGGAGTGCATTGCTTCGGACCCGAAGCCGCTGAGATTATTCACATTGGGCAGGCAATTATGTCGCAAAAAGGAGAAGCGAATTCTTTGAGGTATTTTGTAAATACGACTTTCAACTATCCTACAATGGCTGAGGCATACAGGGTAGCCGCACTAAATGGTTTGAACCGTGTGGATTTGCATTAATTGTGATTTAGATGATGATTAATAAAAAACTTTTCCACAAAAATTTAAATAATTTTTTTAATAATTTTTAAGGTTTTAAATTGCATTAATTGAAAAATAAATGAGGAAAAAATTGTTTAAGGGGAAGTTAAAAGACAGGTGTGCAGTTAAAGTTCAGAAATATTTTATTTTGTAAGGGCGGTTCATTTTTGAACCGCTTTTTTTTTGCCTGGCTTTTAAAATTTTTGAAAATAAAGTTAGAAGAAAACTATGGAATTAAGAAAAAATATTAAGTTGACTCTCGAAGACGGGACTGAAATTAGTGGTAAATCCTTTGGATACGAAGGCTCAGCGGCAGGTGAAGTCGTTTTCAATACAGCAATGACTGGTTATCCCGAAAGCTTGACAGACCCGTCTTATGAAGGGCAGATTTTGGTGCTTACCTATCCGTTAATAGGGAATTACGGTGTGCCAAAGTATGAGATAGAAAACGGTCTTGTCAAAAATTTTGAGTCGGATAAGGTTCATATTTCCGGTCTGGTTATTTCAGATTATTCTGAAAAATATAATCATTGGAATGCTGAAAAAAGTCTTGGGGATTGGCTCAGGGAACACAAAGTGCCTGCTATGTTCGATGTAGATACACGTGCCTTAACAAAACGGCTCAGAGAAAAAGGAGTTGCATTAGGGAAAATGGAATATGAAGATGAAAGAATTGATTTTTACGACCCAAATAAAGACAACCTTGTAGCAAAAGTGAGTTGCAGGGAAAAAATTGTTTATGGTGATGGTGAATATAAAATTTTGCTTATTGACTGCGGAGTAAAAAACAACATCATCCGTTACTTATTGACATTGAACACGACAGTAATCAGAGTGCCCTGGGATTACGATTACAGCAAAGAAGAGTATGATGGTTTATTTATCTCAAACGGACCTGGTGACCCGCAGATGTGCGGTATTACAATAGAAAGACTAAAATCATCAATAAATGAAGATGTCCCGATATTCGGAATTTGTCTTGGCAATCAGTTGTTGGGTATTGCATCAGGAGCTGAGACATATAAATTGAAATACGGACACAGAAGCCATAATCAACCTGCATTGCAGATAGGAACAAACAAGGCATTCATAACATCACAAAATCATGGTTTTGCGATTAAAGATGATACGCTAAAAGGTGATTGGGAGCCGCTTTTCATTAATTTGAATGATAAATCAAATGAAGGAATTCGTCATAAAAAGAAGCCGATTTTTTCAGCACAATTTCATCCTGAAGCGGCAGGTGGTCCGACCGATACTGAATTTTTATTCCATGATTTTTTGAATATGGTGAAGAAATACAAAGGATAGGAAGTGATGAAGACAGAAGAGAATAATGAATTATAAAATATTTTCTAATTAGAATGATGAAAGATAACAGAAAAACAACAACTGATAAAATAAAAAAAATCTTATTACTTGGTTCAGGTGCTTTGAAAATCGGAGAGGCAGGAGAGTTCGATTATTCGGGTTCTCAGGCACTAAAAGCACTCAAAGAAGAAGGCATTGAAACAGTGCTTGTCAATCCTAATATTGCAACAGTGCAGACTTCGGAAAATATTGCGGACAAGATATATTTCCTTCCTGTTACTCCCTATTTTGTTGAGCAGGTAATAAAGAAGGACAAGTCGCAAGGAAGTTTACTGTCATTCGGTGGTCAAACAGCTCTTAATTGTGGAATTAAGCTTTTGGAACAAGGATATTGGGAGAAGTATGAACTGAAAGTGCTGTGCACGCCAAGCGGTGCAATAAGGGACGGCGAAGACCGCGGGCTGTTCGTTAAAAA